>DATFJZ010000206.1:0-3378 GCA_035268945.1 Desulfobacteraceae bacterium
ATCAGGCTGTTTGAGGACACACTTGACCGCAGTTCCTGATTTTTAGGCTGGCAGGGGAAAAATTCCTCCGACGTTCTCGTGGAGGCCGGGGCAATCCGCTGGGGGCGGCGCAATACTGTTTTTATCTTTGTTGTGAGCACGCTGCTCATGGTGGTTATATGAAAATCGTGTAATTCCGGCAGCCGGGCACTGCAGAAAGGCTATAAAAGGTCAGCCATGTAGTCCACACCGTTTTTAAAGATTCTGATCCCGCTGGTCATGCCGGTATCCAGGGGCTTGCCCCCACGCTTTAACCGCTCTTTCTGCCTTGCCCAGTCGGGGTGATTGGTAACATGGTTAAAGGCTTCGGGATGGGGCATGAGTCCGAATATCCTGCCGGTGGGATCGCAGATGCCCGCAATGTCGTCCATGGACCCGTTGGGATTCAGGGGAAACCGTTTTCCCGCAGGGACGCCGTTTTTGTCGGCGTACCGCAGCACCACCTGGCCCTTGGCAGCAAGCCGCTCTGCAACGGCCGGGTCGGCAACAAAGCGCCCCTCGCCATGGCGCACCGGCAGATCCATCACATCCAGGTTGCGGGTAAACACACAGGGACTTTGGGTTTCCGCCTTGAGGTGGACCCACTGGTCCCTGAAATTACCGCAGTCGTTCCATGTAAGGGCAACGGTTCTGGCGGTGTAATCATTATCAATTCCCGGCAGCAGTCCCAGGTTGACAAGGGTCTGGAACCCGTTGCAGATCCCCATGACAAGTTTACCCTGGCCGACAAAGGCCAAAAGGTCCTCTCCCATATGCTTTTTCAGCTTCAGGGCCTGGAGAACACCGGCTCCGTGGTCATCCCCCCAGCTGAACCCCCCGCCAAAGGCAAGGATGTGAAAATCCTCAAGGCGCTTCTCCCCCTGGACCAGGGCATTGATGTGCACCCGTTCCGCCGCTGCTCCGGCCAGTTCAAAGGCATGGGCGGTCTCCATGTCACAGTTCAGTCCAAATCCTGTCAGGACAAGTGCTCTCACCTTTTTCATATCATCCCCCCCATGGGCTCTGTGAAGGCTTTTTCAAGGCTGGCAAGGGAAAGATCCACAATCTCACCGCCATCAAGCCCTTTTATTTTCATATCTGCATGGGCCCCTGTGGTTGCGCCGACACAGGCGCAGGCAATCCCCGTGAACAGCTTTTCAAACACCTTCCGGTTTTCCGGTGCAATGGTGACGATGAACCGCCCCGCAGATTCGGAAAAGAGAAGGCGGGCATTGTCAAGCCCGCCCCTGTCATCGCTTGCCGGCACCGAAGAGAGATCAAGGTCCATGCCAAGGCCACCTGCCATGGCTGTCAGGGAGAGGTGGACGCCGAGACCGCCCCTGGCAACGGCGTGGGCCGAAGCCACCAGCTCCCTGTCAATGGCCGTCTCAAGGGCCCTGTACACCACCTTGAAACGCTGGAAATAAACTTCGGGAACCTGAAGGCCGGTTTTGCCAAGCAGGTCGTAGTACTCGGATCCGCCCAACTCATTTTGGGTGACCCCGAGGATGTACACCAGGTCATCGGCCCTTTTCGGCTCCATGGTAACGCATTTCACCACATCCTCCACCAGGGAGGTAGCTGAAAACTGAACCGTCTCCAGGGCGGACACCTTGACCGTCTCGCCGTATTTTCCTGGAAGATGGCCGTCAACATACATGGAATCCTTGCCGGAAAGCAAGGGGATTTCATAGGCAAGGCAGGTCTCTTTCAATGCCCTGCATGCCCTTACCAGCTGGGCCGCCTTGAATTTTCCGTCGGGATTGGTGCAGGGATCAAACTGGATGTTCGGCCAGCAGAAATTATCCACCCCACCGATGTGGTTCAGGGTGCCGCCCACGGCGATGAGCCGCCTCACCGCCTCATCAATGGTGCAGGTCATCATGTGAAAGGCATCTATCTTTGAATACCAGGGGAGCAGGGACTGGGAAAAGACCAGTCCTTTTTTCGAATCCAGGACGGGCCGGATCACCGAGGCGTTGGCCGGGATATTGCCGTTAATCCCCCCCAGGGGCTTGATAACACTTCCCCCCTGGACCTCGTGGTCGTACTGCCGGGTGATCCACTCCTTGGAACAGAGATTGGGACGGGAGAGCAGATCGCACACCAGGGTGTCGAAATCCGTTGGCGTGCCAAGGACCGGTTCGGTCAATCCCCGGAGCGCCGGCGGGGTCCACAGGGCGTCAAACTCCCACCCGGGAAACCCCTTGTCCAGAAGGTCCATGTCAATGTACGCACAGGTTTTGTCATTGTAGGTGATGTGCAGCTTGCCGGTGTCCGTGTAACGGCCGATGACGGTGCTTTCAACGGCGTGGTGCCGGGAAAGGGCCATGAACCTGTCAATGTTCTCGGGCTTAACGGCAATGGTCATGCGCTCCTGGGATTCGGAAATCCAGATCTCCCACATGTCAAGCCCCTCGTATTTGAGGGGAACCCTGTCCAGCCACACCTCGCACCCGTTGCTGATCATGGCGGATTCTCCCACGGACGATGAAAGCCCGCCGCCGCCATTGTCCGTGATAAATCCGAATAACCCTTCATCCCTGGCAGCCAGGAGAAAATCGTGCATCTTTTTCTGGGTGTAGGGGTCTCCGATCTGGACATGGCCGGCCGGGGTCGTGTCGGAATAGCTCTCCGAAGAGGCGGTAACCCCGTGGATGCCGTCCTTGCCGACCCTGCCCCCGCTCATGACGATGAGCTCTCCCGGGACGGTGGTTTTTTCATGGCTGGCGTTGCCCCCGATGGTTGCCGGCATGATCCCAAGGGCCGTGACAAACACCAGGCTCTTGCCCATGTATCCGGAATGAAACAGGGTCTGGCCAAAGGTCGTTGGCACACCGCTCTTGTTGCCGCCGTCCTTGACCCCTTCGACCACTCCGTCGAGAAGCCGTCGTGGATGGAGGGGGGGATGCAGCGGCCCTTTATAATCAATATCCCCCACGCAGAATCCATAGCTGCCCATGACAAGCCGCGACCCGAGTCCGGTCCCCATGGGGTCACGGTAAACCCCCACAATGCCTGTGATGGCGCCGCCGTATGCCTCCATGTTGGACGGTGAGTTGTGGGTCTCCCCGGTGATCACGTAGTTGGTTTCATCATCAAACCTGGCCACCCCGGCATTGTCCCAGAGTACGGACACCACCCACTCCTTTTTCTCTTTCAGGGTCAGGGTGGGCTGCCGGATAAAGGTGCTGAAAAGACTCTTTTCAACAACCGTCTCACCGGTTTCAAGGTCGCAATACCGGAAGGTTCCCTGGAAGGTATTGTGGTTGCAGTGGTCGCTCCTTGCCTGGGAGATGTATTCCAGCTCCACATCGGTGGGCCCGGCAAGTCCCTTGGTTTTTCTCGATTCCAGAACTG
>DATFJZ010000207.1:0-5536 GCA_035268945.1 Desulfobacteraceae bacterium
GTGGACCAGGTGATGTCAGGCAGTATTGACAACGCCTTCTGTGCTGTCAGGCCCCCGGGTCACCATGCAGAAAAAGACAAGGCCATGGGGTTCTGCTTTTTCAACAATGTTGCCGTTGCTGCCCGGTATCTCCGGAAACAATGGGGAATAAGCCGTGTGGGGATTGTTGATTTTGATGTTCACCACGGCAATGGCACGGAAAATGCGTTTCTCAACGACCCGACAGTGTTCTACTACTCCATCCACCAGCACCCCTCCTTTGCCTATCCGGGATCCGGCCGGGACTTTGACTGCGGCCGGGGCAACGGGTACGGGTACACCCTCAACTCCCCTGTGCTTCCGGGACGGGGGGATGACGAATACAGACACTTTTTTGAAAAGGACCTCTTTCCGGCCTTTGAAACCTTCAAACCGGAATTTATCCTTGTCTCAACGGGATTTGATGCCCACATTGACGATCCCATGTCCGATACAAACCTCACCACAGAGGGGTATGACTGGGTAACCCGGACCCTTGACCACCTGGCCGACACGTACAGCAGTGGACGGCTGGTCTCGGTGCTTGAAGGCGGGTACAATTTGAACACCCTGCCGCAGCTTGCGGCAAACCACATTGCAATTTTGGCCGGAATCAAACGTTGATCGTTGATAACAACAGAAATGTTTCATTGCCCTAGGAGGAGATATGTTTATCAGTGACTCGATGACCACAGAGCTTATAACCATAACGCCCGATGTTAAAATCTTTGAGGCCCGGCGGTTGATGACAAAAAACAGCATCCGGCACCTGCCGGTGATCGATGACGGGGATCGTCTTCTGGGAATGGTTTCAGACCGCGACCTGCGGGATGCCATGCCCTCGTCCCTTCTCTCCGACGAGATGTACCAGTCCTCGCTGAAAGAGGTGATGGAATTCAAGGTCAAGGACGTTATGACAAAGAATCCTGTGACCATCTCCCCGTTTTTCACCATCCAGGACGCCCTGATGATCATCCAGAAAAAGCGTGTGGGAGCCTTTCCCGTGGTGGATGAAAAGGGGGTCATCAAGGGGCTGCTCTCCACGAGGGATCTGCTCAAGGCCTTCGTCAATGTCATGGGGATCAAAGAGCCGGGAACCCTTTTGTGCATCCTTGTCACGGAAAAACCCGGCCAGCTCAAGAAAATTGTGGATGTGATCTCTGAAGAGAAAATATCCCTTGGAAGCGTCCTCGTGGCAAGGTACTTTGATGAAAACAAGCGAGCCGTTTTTCCCTATCTGTTAACCAACAATGTGGTCAATGTGAAAAAGCGGATCCAGGCCCTTGGCTTTTCCCTGATCGATCCCATGGATTGGTACCTTGATCAGCTTCCCAAAAAACAGGAGTGAAAAAACGAGTTTGGCCGGTGTTATGATCAAGGACGGGTTTGAAATTTTATGCTACTGTCATATCAAAAGGTTATGAGTGTTTATGGTTCATATGTCCATGGGGAAAAGAGTGAAAAGAGTTGTCCGGTCAAGGAGCTTTCTGCTCCTTGTCTATTTTGGTGTCAGGGCTTACTCCCGGCTGCTGCGCATCAGGGTGGAGAATGAAGAAAGCTGGACACAATATGTGGAAAAGGGTGGTACGGTGCTTCTGGCAACCTTTCACCAGCAGTTTTTTGCTTTGATCCGCCATTTTAAAACCTATAAACGTTTTGACCCGATCATCATGATCAGCCGCAGCAGTGACGGGGACATCATCGCCCCTGTGGCACAGCGCACCGGATGGCGGGTGGCAAGGGGCTCCTCCTCCCGGGGTGGAAGGGAAGCCATGGCTGAAATGGTTGACTGCCTTGCCGGGGGAAGCCTGGGGGCAAACATCGTTGACGGACCCAGGGGCCCCATGGGCAGGGTAAAGCCCGGTACCGTGAGGATCGCCCAGAAGACCGGTGCGGTTATTGTGCCCTGCGTTGTCATGGCCGAGTCTGCCTGGTATATCAATTCCTGGGACCGCTTTATGATTCCCAGGCCCTTCTCCCGGGTGGTGATCCGGTTCATCGAGAAGATACCCACTGATACCATCAAGACAGACAGGGACTTTGAACAGACAATGGTACGCCTTGAAAACGTCATGGCACCGTACCTGGTAACTCCCTGATAAACCCGGGGACAACGTTGGCTTGATCATCACTTCTGCCGGCATTGGTGGTTGGTGTGTGATGAAGCCAAAAGTTCAATTTTGCATCGGTGTCAGCCAATGGGGGCCGACAGCACCGTGGTGCGGAAAAAACGATTTAAACGGAGAAAGTGAAAAAAAACAATATGGTAAAAAAAGCGTCAACATCCCGTATTGACAACAAAATATGGGTGTTCTTTACATCGGTAAAACTGACGGTGGTGGTTCTGCTGCTCCTGGCGGCCACCTCCATCATCGGAACGTTCATTCCCCAGAACGCCTCGCCGGCCTTCTATTTCCAGAAATACGGCGAGGTGTTCTATCGTCTCTTTGATACCTTTCACATCTTTGACATGTACAATTCGTGGTGGTTTCTCCTGCTTTTGGGACTACTGGTGGTAAATCTTGTTGTCTGCTCCATTGACAGGCTTGGCACCACCTGGAAGATCATCTTTCCAAAGCAGGTGGTCTTCAGGATCGAACGGTTCCGGAAGCTTAAGAACCGGGAATCCTTTGTTTCAAGCAAACAGGGCAGTGAATTGAAAGAGGCTTACAGGGGCTTTCTGGAAAAAAAATTTGCAGCGCCCGTTGAACAGGAAACGGAAAAGGGATTTGCCCTGTTTGCCGAAAAGGGCCGGTGGACCAGGCTGGGTGTCTACATTGTCCATCTGAGCATTATTCTGCTTCTCGCCGGCGCCGTCCTGGGCAATGTGCTGGGGTTTAAGGGGTTTGTCAAGATCCCCGAGGGAGAGTCGGTTTCCAGGGTAGAGACAAAATCTGGCGGGCACATTGACCTTGGGTTTACCCTCCGGTGCAACGCCTTTGACGTAAGCTTCTACGACACCGGACAGCCGGATGAGTACAAGTCCAGTGTCACCATTCTAAAGGACGGCACGGAGGTGTTGACCACGGATATCATCGTCAATGACCCCTTGCGGTACCAGGGCATCAGTTTTTACCAGTCCAATTACGGCACGGCAGCGGCCGGGGAAGTGGAGGTGGTGATTACCAGCAGGGAAACGGGCATGGCCTACAACAGGACCATGTCTGCCGGCAAGACCATCGACCTTCCCGAAGCCGGGGGGCAGTTCACCCTTGAGGGGTTTGTGCCGGGGTTTGATTTCAGGGGCCACAATCTTGGCGAGGCCTTTGTGGGAAAAATTACCGTCAAAGAAGACAAAACCATTCAGGTGGTAATGCCGCTGAAATTCCCCACCTTTGACAAGATGAGAAAAGGGGCTTTTTCCTTTGTGGTGAATGATTTTACAAAGAAATACTACACCGGGCTCCAGGTGACAAAGGATCCAGGGGTATGGTATGTCTACACAGGATTCATCTTCATGATCATCGGCTGCTGGATCACCTTTTTCATGTCCCACCAGAGCCTCTTTATTGAAGTTGAAGACCTCGATAATGGCAGCCAGGTGATCGTTGCCGGGTCTGCCCATCGAAACAGCCAGAGTATGAAGATAAAAACAGCAGGGATTGCTGAAAGAATAAAGGAGATATGATTGTCATGAACAGCTCCATGCTATTGTCCATTGCCACGTTTGTTTACGCCCTTGCCAGCGTCCTCTACATCGGTTCCTGGACCTTTAAGAAAGAGATGATGGCAAAAGTCGGATGGGTTGTCCTGGTTGCGGGGCTTGTTGCCAACACCGCGGGGATACTTCTCCGCTGGGTGGAGTCTTACCAGATGGGATACGGCCACGCCCCCTTTTCCAACATGTACGAATCCCTGGTCTTTTTCTCCTGGACCGTTGCGGTGTTGTATCTATTTGTGGAATACAAGTACAAAGATAAGATCATCGGGGTGTTTGCCACTCCCCTGATCTTCCTTGCCATTGCCTATGCCTCCCTCTCGCCGAACATCGGGGACAAGATCACCCCCCTGATTCCGGCCCTGAAGAGCAACTGGCTCATTGCCCATGTGATCACCTGTTTCCTGGGGTATGCCGGCTTTGCCGTGGCCTTCGGGTTCAGCATCATGTACCTGGTGCGGCCTGAAAATCCCGACACCGCTTCCCTTCGCTCCCGGCTTCCCTCCCTGGGCCTTGTGGATGAGCTGACCCACCAGATGGTGATGTTCGGGTTTCTCTTTCTCACCATCGGCATCATCACAGGAGCCGTGTGGGCCAATTCGGCCTGGGGTACCTATTGGTCCTGGGATCCCAAGGAGACCTGGTCCCTGATCACCTGGTTTATCTATGCGATTCTCCTCCATCTGCGGATGATGAGGGGGTGGCACGGCAAACGCATCGCCTGGGTTTCCATCCTGGGCTTCATGGCGGTGCTGTTCACCTATTTCGGCGTGAACCTGCTGCCCGGCCTTCACAGTTACGCGTGAGTGGATCGTCAAAAATAGAATGGCCGCGGCCGAGGAATTACCTTGACAAGGAAATAAGATCTTAATATAAAATGCGGTGGACTGTCGTTTTAAGGAGGTAACTGTGGAGCAGGTTTTGTAAGCCTTTCACAGGAAAGATATAGAGCCGGCACTGCCGGTCACGGTTAACAGGATCATCAACAATTTTAATTGATGGAGTTTTCATGAGTGAATTAGAAGAGAAAACTGAAAAAGGTTCAGAGGATGGTGCCGGAGGCGGCCCAGCTGAAGAAGAAAAGATGGAAAAGGATTCGGGGCTTGGCCTTGGCGTTCTCTTTTTCATCGCAGCATTTGCTGTCTGCTTTCTTTCAGGCTGGCTGCTTTTCCCCAATCTGCTCTATTCGGAAAAAGAGCAGCCCTTTAATTTTGACCATGCGCTTCATTCAGCAGAGATGGGAGGGTGTGAATCCTGCCACTATACCCGCGCTGACGGCAGCTTTTCAGGTATTCCCGACACGGGGATCTGCTATGACTGCCATTATGAAGAACCCATGGGTTACACGGAAGACGAAAGGATATTCTGTGAAGAGTACCTTGCCAAGGGAAAAGAGGTGCCCTGGCATGTTTATTCCAAACAGCCGGACTGCGTCTTTTTCTCCCATTCCGCCCACACCATGGGTGCGGGAATGGACTGCAGAACCTGCCATGGCGACATCGGCGAGTCAACCACCAGTAAGACCTACGAAGAGAACAGGATTACCGGGTACAGTCGCGACATCTGGGGCAAGAACATCTGGGGAATTAAAAAGCACTCCTGGGACAGTATGAAGATGGATGACTGTGCAGAATGCCACAAAGAGGAAACAGGAAGTCAGGGCGCATGCTTTCAGTGCCACAAGTAAACTTTTCTTTGTTTTTGGAATGCTTTAAACTTAATTGAGGTATAATCTATGAAAATAGACAGAAGAAGCTTCTTGGGACTGGGACTTGGCGCAGCAGCCGGCGTCGCCGCATCGCCGGTAACGTGGAAGCTGACCGATGATATTTCCATTTGGACCCAGAACTGGTCGTGGAC
>DATFJZ010000208.1:0-5213 GCA_035268945.1 Desulfobacteraceae bacterium
CATTGACACCGACGCTTTTCCCGGCTTTAACCAGCAGAAAGAAGACATTCGGTACATGATTTCCAAGAGAATTCTGGAAATATACGCCTCACGAAACATCGTGGTCAACGGCGAACACGACGCAATCCCCATCACCATCAACAAGTATGTCAAAGCAGAGATCAAACACTTTACCGGAAGGGAAAAACGCTTTTTCACCCAGTCCCTGGAACGGGCCCAACGCTACCGGCCCTTCATTGTTTCCGAATTCAAAAAAGCCGGCCTGCCAACAGAACTTGCCTGGCTTCCTCTCATTGAAAGCGGATTTAAAATCCGAGCCCTCTCCCCGGCAAGAGCTCTGGGATTGTGGCAGTTCATCCCCTCCACCGGTTATAAATTCGGGCTTGAGCGCAACTACTACATCGATGAACGCCTGGATCCTGTCAAGTCCACCAAAGCTGCAATCGCCTACCTCAAGGCGCTTCACAAGATCTTTGGAGACTGGGCAACGGTGCTTGCCGCTTACAACTGCGGCGAGGGACGGGTGCTTCGCATCATCCGAAAACAGAACATCAACTACCTTGACAACTTCTGGGACCTTTATGAAAAGCTCCCCAGGGAGACGGCCCAATACGTACCCCGGTTCCTGGCAACCCTGCACATCATCAAAAACCTGGACAAATACAACATCACCGTATCAGACCCCCTGAAACCCTTGGCCTACCAAAGCTTTTCCATTGACAAGCAGATCCGGCTGGCCGACCTTGCCAGGGAGATCAAAACAAGCAAGACCCTTTTGAAAGAACTCAATCCGGAGCTGAGATACGCACTCCTCCCGCCAAAAGAGTACACCATCAGGATTCCTGCGGAAAAAGCAGAGGTTTTTGCAGCGAGACTTGACAAAATAAAATCCTCATACCCTGCTCCGAAACGTTACGTCTACCACCGGGTCAGACGGGGAGAGACCCTTTCCGGTATTGCCGATCGTTACCATTCCAATGTCCGGGCCATCTCATCGGCCAACAAAATCTTCCGGAAAAACATGATCGTTGCCGGCAAGGTACTGAAGATCCCCTCCTCAGGAGCCGGCTCCAACGGGACGTCTGACAGCAGCTCCAGCGGCAAAGACATCAAGTACACGGTCAAACGGGGGGATAACCTCTGGATCATTGCCAGGCGCTACAACACCACAACCAACAGAATCATGGCTGCCAACAACCTCTCCAGTTCAGCCCTTTACATTGGGCAGAAGCTGGTTGTCAATGCGTCCAAGGACTCTTCACACACAAAAAAATCAACCTACTGGGTAAAATCTGGCGATAATCCCTTTACAATTGCCAAAAAATATAATATGAGTCTGCATCGGTTGCTTACGTTGAACAACCTGACCAAGAGAAGCAAGATCTACCCCGGCCAGAAACTACTGGTCGAGTAGAGCCGTTCTTGCCCCCGTAGCTCAGTGGATAGAGCATTGGATTCCTAATCCATGTGCGCAGGTTCGATTCCTGCCGGGGGCACCACATACCGGAAGTACTGAATCCCCCATGAAAAAAACGCCCTTTACACCCGAACTTCTTGCACCGGCGGGTAATTTTGAAAAACTCGAGATTGCCGTCCAATACGGTGCAGATGCTGTATACCTTGCCGGCAAGGAGTTCAGCCTTCGAAATTTTTCCGGCAACTTCACCATGGAAGAGCTGTCAAGGGCCGTGGAATACGCCCACCGATCCAATGTCAAGGTCTACCTGGCATGCAATATCTATTCAAGGACCCACGAACAGCAAGCCATATCAACCTTCCTCCACGACATCGGGGAAATCGGCCCGGATGCCTTGATCGCGGCAGATCCCGGCATTATCCACATGGCAAGGGCAATCCTCCCCCGGATGGACATCCATCTTTCCACCCAGGCCAGCACAACCAGTTTAAGTGCTGTGCAGTTCTGGGAAAAACTGGGGATCAAGCGGGTCAATCTGGCAAGGGAGCTGTCCCTTGACGAGATCCAGGCCATCTCCTCCCGGACAGACGTGGAGATCGAAACCTTTATCCACGGCGCCATGTGCATCTCCTATTCGGGCAGATGCCTTCTGAGCAGCTTTCTTTCCGGACGGGACAGCAACAGGGGAGCGTGCAGCCACCCCTGCCGGTGGAAGTATTCAGTGGTTGAAGAACAGCGGCCCGGCGATTTTCACCCGATAATGGAGGACAGCAGGGGCACCTACCTGTTCAACGCCAGGGATCTCTGCATGATCGACCACCTGCCTGGGCTGTTTCAGGCAGGGATAACCTCCTTTAAAATCGAAGGAAGAATGAAAGGGTTAAACTACCTGGCCTCTGTGGTACGAACCTATCGCCGGGCAATTGATGCCTGCAGCCTTGACCCTGAAAATTTTTCCGTTGCCCCCCAGTGGCGCCACGACCTCGCCCAGGTCTACCACCGGAGCTTTTCCACAGGCTTCTATTTCAACTCCCCCCGTGAAACCCTGCCCGATTATGACAACAAACGGTCAGGAAAGATTCACAACTTTATCGGCAGAATTGTCAACCAGCCGGACACCGACCAGATGACCATTGCCGTTAAAAACAGGGTGTCTGTGAATGACCGCATCGAAATCGTTCCACCCGGGGGAAGGGTTGAAACACGACGGGTTATTGCTGTTTTCAATAAAAAACAGGAACCGGTCCCGCACGCCCAGCCCAATACTGAATCCACGTTAAAAGTGGACAACCACGGCCGGTTTGCCGGCATTGTCAGGCTGGGCCCGTTGATTCAGAACCAGCCGATTTAGCCGAAGTTGTGACCAAGACACCAAAAGCCCCTGAAATCACCCCAGACCCATTAAAATTAACCACCCTGTACAATTCCCTTGAGGTATGGGTGAATAATTGGTAAACTTCGACAATTCCTGTTCAGAAAACAGGAATATGCACGGCTGAAATACCATGGGTTGCACCAAAACAGAAAACAAACCTTTCCCAGGAGATGCATCATGTTTGAAGACGACGAAACCCTGCAGATGTATATTGAAGAGTCCCTTGAACACTTGTCAGACATCGAAAATGATCTTTTAACCATTGAGGGAACATCCGGCGGGGACGTTGATATTGATCTTGTGAACAATGTTTTTCGGGCGGCCCATTCCATCAAGGGGGGGGCAGGTTTCATGGGACTGACCGTTGTCAAGGAACTATCCCACAGCCTGGAAAATGTCCTTGATCTCGTCCGGAACCTCGAAGTGACCCCGGATCAGGAAAAGGTCAGCGTTCTTCTCAAGGGATTTGACAAGCTTGAAGAGCTGATGAACAACATCCAGACAAGCAACGAACAGGATGTAACAAGCCACATAACCGCCCTGGAAAACATCACAAAGTCATCACTGCCCGAAGAGAAACAGGAATCCGTGTCAGAACTCATGGACATCCACCTTGCCGACGGAAGGGTCTTTCCCGGCATTTTCCTCTATGATTTTGACAACAGCAGAGATGACGGAAAATACGTTTTTATTGCCGAATACGATCTGATCCATGATATCCACAATAAAAACAAAAATCCCATCGCTCTGCTCAAGGCCCTTGAAAAAACAGGAACCATTATTGATTCGCGCATCAATTTCGACTCGGTGGGCACCCTCGACGAGGACATACAATCGGCAAGGATTCCCTTTCAGATCCTTTTTGCCTCGATCATTGAACCGGACATGGCAGAAACCCTCTTTGAGATTGACGAGGCTTATATCCATGTTGTTGAAGAGAAGATGCTCAAACCTTCCGGTGCATCCGTCCAGAAAGAACCCATGCCCATGGCGGCAAAGGAAAAACCCGTGCAGGAATCACCAAAGACCGTTTCCCCAGCAATTACAGCAGAACAGGCAACTGCAACCGAAACAGCTCCTGCTGCAAAAGAGAATTCCCCTGCACCGGCCGTGGCCAGTCAGCCCGTTAAGCCGGAAGAGGAGAATCAAAAGACCAGCCCAGGCGAGCAGGAATCGGTTGCCGCCTCCAAACCCCAGGGATCGCTCCGGGTGAATGTCAACCTCCTTGACACCCTTATGAACCTTGCCGGAGAGCTGGTTTTGAGCCGGAATCAGCTGATCCAGGGCATCGGCTCAGCCAACAGCAAGGCAACGGAACTCTCCAGCCAGCGCATCGACATGATCACCTCGGAACTCCAGGATGCCATCATGCGCACCAGGATGCAGCCCATTGCCAACGTGTTCAACAAGTTCACCAGGGTTGTCAGGGATCTTTCCAAGGATCTTGGCAAGACCATTGACCTTGCCATCGAGGGCAAGGACGTTGAACTGGACAAAACCATCATCGAGTCCATCAACGATCCTCTGACCCATCTGGTCCGAAACTCGGTGGACCACGGCATTGAGACACCTGACGTGCGGAAAAAAGCGGGGAAAAACCCCACCGGCAAGATCACCCTGAAAGCCTTCCACGATGCCGGCCTTGTCAATATTGTCATCTCAGATGACGGCAAGGGCCTTGACCCGGACAAACTTGCCCGCACGGCCCTTGAAAAGGGATTGAAAACCGAACAGCAGATCGCTGACATGTCTGACAAAGAGAAGAGCGAACTGATACTCTTGCCGGGCTTTTCCACGGCTGAAAAGGTGACCGATGTATCCGGCCGTGGGGTGGGCATGGATGTGGTGGTCACCAATCTTGAAAAACTCGGCGGTATCATAGAAATCGACTCAAAAACGGGGAAGGGGTCCGATATCCAGATCAAACTCCCCCTTACCCTGGCCATCATCCCAAGCCAGATCATCTCCGTTGGCAATGAAAAATATGCCGTGCCCCAGGTCAACCTGGACGAACTTCTGAGAATCCCCGCCTCCCAGGTCAAGGAAAAGATTGAAAAAGTGGGCGACGCTGATGTTGTCCGTCTTCGGGGCAACCTGCTCCCCCTGCTCAACCTCTCGAAGATTCTCGGCATTGAAAAATCTTTTGTTCACCCTGTGGACAACAAGGAGTATCCTGACAAGCGGACATCCGTTTCCGACAGGCGCTCCCTGCGCCATGACTCCATTGAAAAGGGGGTGCAGGCCGGTGACGCCGCCGGCAAGGACCAGGAGACAGACGAGCGTACCGGGAAGGACAGACGTTACAGGGCTGCCAGTGCCGTCAACATCGCCGTTGTCTCGGCGGGCCAGTTCAAGTACGGGATGGTTGTTGACGAGCTCAGCGACTCGGAAGAGATCGTTGTCAAGCCCCTTGGACGACAC
>DATFJZ010000209.1:0-3212 GCA_035268945.1 Desulfobacteraceae bacterium
CCGGCTGATTTTTCTTTAAACAATTCAGTTTTTACCCCTCGATTTATAATTCTTCCAGGGGAAGAATTGACAGAAAAAACTTGATCATGGAATTTTCAGTATTATTTGTCTGAATCGTTAAACGAGTCGATCATGGAGCCCAGGTAGTCCGATTCGGAGTTGAGCCGGTGTATGTAGATATCAAGCTGTGCAAACTGCTTGGTCATGGTTTCATACCGCTTGTTGAGACGTTCGGTGGCCGTTTCTATATCCTTGTCAAGGCGATCCAGCTTTTTTTCATTTGCCGTGATCTCCGTTGTTATGGTGCCGCTGGTGCTGATCATGTCGGTGATACCGTCGTTGATGACATCACCCAGGCCTTCTACCCCTTCTTGAGAATCACCTGTGAACAGCTTCCGAACCTCTTGGGGATTGGCGGCAAGGGCCTGGTCCAAGGTGTTTTCATCAAGGGATATGGTGCCGTCCTTGTTGATCGCCATGCCAAGATCAAACAGGCTTGAATATTCGGAACCGGTATCCACCCTGGACCCCATGAGGGAGTGAAGGCTTGACATCATCTGCTTCACCGCGTAGTTCTCATCGAGAACAGAGATGTCAGTGGTTTCTGACGCCTCTTCTGACGGGTTTTCGTCTCCTTTTATTTCGCTCAAAAGGGCGTTGAACCCTTTGACCATGCCCTGGATGTGTTCTTTTACACTGTCCATGTCGTGCTGTACACTGACAGTGGCCTCACCGGTTTTTTTCAGGTTCAGTGTGGCTCCGGTGATGACATCGTCTATTCCGTCATTGGATTGACGCTGGTAGTCGATGCCGTTGACGGTGAACCGGGCGTTGAGGGACTCTCCCTCTTTCCCGGTCACCTCCGTCATGGGGAGGTTCTGTATCTCTATTCGGTTCTCCTCGCCGGTGGCGTCTGCGGTGATGGTCAGCTTGTAAGGGGTCTCATCACTTCCGTCATCGATGATGGCCGCTGTGACCCCCGGGTTGTTGGACGCGTTGTTAACCGCATCCGCCGTTTCCGCGTAGGTGGTGCCCGGGGCCAGGCTTATGAAGGCGGGGTCTGATGATCCGTTTTTGCCCAGGGCGATGGTGGTGTCGCTTTTGACAAAATCAAACCCTTCAACGGAAATCTGGGAGTCAGCGCTGTTTCCCCCTGCTGCCGAGCTGACCCGGATATAGAAATTGCCGCTGCTGTTCTTTTTAACCGCTGCATTAACGATCTGCTCATTGTCCTTGTCCAGGTTGTTTGATGAGGCGTTGATGGTATCTGCCACTTCGGTCAGGCTCATTTCGGAATCAAGGTCAATGGTGATATCTTTCTGGTCCCCTGCCGCCCCGTACTGGATGGTCATGGTGTCGGACCCCGGGTCAATGGCCGAATCGGCACTGGAGATTGCCGTGTCAGGTTCGGGGTAGATCACGGCGCTTTTGCTGGCCACACCAACGGACTGCCAGGAGTTGGCCCTGGCCTTCTGTTGTATGTCAATGGTGGTGGAGGACTCGGCCACCCCGTTGTCCACCCGTCCCGATACAATATCCTCATCTGACATGGAGATCTTGTTGTTGAGAAAATCCGATTTCAGGGAGAGGGAGAGGGAGTCGGACTTGATGGCAAAAAGCTTGGCCTTTACATTGTTAAAGGCGCTCACCTCTTTTTGCAGCTCGGTCTTTTCGGTCTTTTTTGCAGTGATGGGGGCTTTTTCCACATCCTTGAGCTGGTCAAGTATGTTCTGAAGCTCCAGCCCGGATCCAATCCCCAGACTTGAAATTGATCCAGCAGCCATGGCGGTTTTCCTTTTTTTGCGGTTCAAATCATTGGCATTCCGGGGTCAGCCGGTATTGCCGGTTTTAAACCATGATGGTACTATTAGTTATCGGATTGTTCCACAAAAAACTGAAATAAAAAAAGCCCGGCCCCTATATCTTGGGCAGGGCCAGACTGTATGTGTCAATGTTTAAAAGCCGGCCCGGCAATTTTTTCCGGGCCGGCTTTCAATGGTGGTGTTGCTTTTATACGGGGCCGGATTGTGATACCGGCCCCGGGTTCAGGTTATGAAAAGAGATTCCGGTTTACTGGAGCAGACTCATCACCTGCTGGGCGCTTGAGTTTGCCTGGCTCATGGCAAAGGTGCCGGCTTGCTGGAGCACCTGCATTTTGGTAAAGTTGCTGGACTCCTCGGCAAAGTCAACGTCCCTGATGGTGGATTCCGCAGACTGGACATTCACCTTGGTGGTTGAGATGTTGGAGATGGTGGATGTCAGCTGGTTCTGGGTGGAACCGAGGTTGGCCCGGTTGGTATCCAGATCCTTCAGTGCTGCGTCTGCTATGGAGATGGCCTTCTGGGCTCCCTCGAAGGTGAGAACATTGATGTCGGAGAGCCTGTTCACCTCGCCTTCGCTGGTGACGGCCTCGGCAAATTCGCTGTTCTCGTTGTTGGCCGCCAGGGTGCTTCCCTGCTTGAGGACAGATCCGTTCTGCAGGGTCATGTCACTTGTGATGGCCGTTTCCCCCTTGGTGGTGATGTCGCTCTGGAGGATGCTGCCCGCCGTGTAAAGCGTACCGTCATCCCCAGTGACGTCAGTGGAGAGATAGGTGTTCTCGGCAATGGTGCTGCCCTCGGCCAGGGTGGAGCCGGCCTTCATGAGAAGATCGGTATCCTGATCAACGGTTTCGTCATTGGCCAGGGTGGTGGTACCCCCCAGGGTCGATCCGTCAGTGAGGACAGAGTTATCCGCAATGGTGGAATCCTTGGCAATACCGAAATCCCCGGTTATGGAAACATCCTTGTCAAGGTTCACCGATCCACCCACGGTGGAGCCGGCGGCCACGGAGAAGTTGTTTGTCACCTTGAGGGAGGAACCCTGGGTGATGATACCCTCCTCAGCCATGGCCATGTCGTTCTTAATGTCAACCTCTGCGGCAATTTTTGATCCCGCCTCCAGGGTGGAGTTGTCAACAATTTTGGATCCCGCCTGCAGGGTCATCTCCTGGTCCAGGCTCATGTTGTAGGTGCTTGCCAGGGTGAGATCTGCATCAAACTGGGATCCGGTCTTTAATGTGCTGCCGCTTGCCAGGCGTGAGCCTTCCGTCATGGTCATATCGTTTTTCAGCGGGGATGCATCCTCGGTCAGGGTCAGGTCCGCCTCAAACCGGCTTCCCCTTGACAGGGTGGAACCGCTGGCAATCATGGAGTTGCTTGCCAGGGTCATGT
>DATFJZ010000210.1:0-8623 GCA_035268945.1 Desulfobacteraceae bacterium
ATAAACGGGATGTTCATGGCCCCGGCCATGTTGTCCCCTATTTTGTAAAGCAGGATAAATGCCAGGATAAAAAAGATCCCCCGCCGTTTGAGGAAATCGACAAACGGGTCCAGGACAGCTGATTTCATGGATCCGGGGGGAAGGGCCGTCACCCTGGGCTCGGGAACCATCAGGGTGGTGGCAATGCCGACGACCATCATCAGCGAGAGAAGCAGATGGATGTTGTCCCATCCCACATCCGAGTCCGCCGCCAGAAAAGAGAAGCCCACCGAGACATACATGCCCAGGCGCCAGGCGTTCATCCACACCCCGGTGCCAAAGCCCAGCTCTCGGTCGTTGAGGTATTCCCTTCGAAAGGCGTCCAGGGCGATATCCTGGGTGGCCCCGAAAAACGAGACGGCCAGGGCCACAATGGCAATCCACTGAAGTGACAGGTGGGGATCAAACTGCCCCAGGAGGGCAATGGCAAAAATCAGGGCAATTTGTGCCATGAGTATCCAGCCCCTGCGCCGCCCGAGGAACGGGGGAACATACCGGTCCATGGCAGGGGACCAGATGAATTTAAGGGTGTAGGGCATGGTGACGGCGGAAAATAGCCCGATGGTGGCCAGGTCAACATTTACATCGGTCATCCAGGCCTTTAATACATCCTTGACCACGTAATAGGGAAAACCGGACATGAATCCCAGGAAAAACATGGCAGCCATTTTCCATGAGACCATGATTTTCAGAGCGGGAGGGAGGTTGGGAAATCTTTTTTTCAGCATAAAAGGCTAGAGCCTGAAGTGCATACCGGCAGCAACACCAAAGCAGTTAATCGGTGTTTTTTGCTTTTTTATCAGTGTGCGGCAGTGGTGGACAATGGTATCCATCTGTTGGTCTGTCCGTTCCTGGTTGATGTGAAACAATCCCAGCTTTTTGACATTGGCCCGCTGGGCAAGGTCAAGAACATCGGTATACGACGAGTGGCCCCACCCTGTTTTGGCCGGGTACTCGTCAGGGGTGAATTCCCCGTCATGGAACAGCAGGTCGGCATCCCTTGAAAAGTTGAGAAAAGAGTCAAAACCCCTGCTGGAAGGGTGGTCAAAGGCAAGTTCATTGTCCGTCAGAAACACAAACGAGCGGTTGTTTTCCATGAATTTGTACCCATACCCCCCGCCGGGGTGGCTTAAGGGGACCGTTTCGATTTCCAGGGAACCAATGGAGAAACGGTCCGTTCGAGGTGCCCTGAAATGGATTTCCGCCTTGAACGCCTCCATGGTAACCGGGAAAAACGGCGGGTTGATCAGGTACTCGAGAATCTCTTTCAGGGGTTTCCCGGAAAAGGTGCTGTTCTCTATTTCAACGGTGCATTTTTCATTGAGGAGTGGTTGAAAAAAGGTGAAACCGGCAATGTGGTCCCAGTGCAGGTGAGTGAAGAGGATGTGGTAGTGGTGTTTGCTTCCGGCGGCAGGATCAGCGCCAAGGCTCCGTATTCCCGTTCCCGCATCAATGATGACGGTTTCCCCGCTTGCCGCGGTCACCTCAATGCAGGTGGTGCTTCCTCCGTATTTTAGAAATTCTTTGCCAGAAACAGAAACAGAACCCCTGGAACCCCAGCATTTTATCTCCATTTGGTCTCCTGTCAATCAAAATCACATGGGAATTCCCCAATAGATACCATATCAGAAAAAAGGAGTCCATAAGAAAATAGGGGGAACATTGTTTGCGTTAGTGAAAAATATTTTTGTTGAGAATCTGTTGTTTTTATGTTTATCTGTCTGACGGGCAATGTTAAACAGGGCTCTTTCATAAAAAAACAAACAGTAAATCGAAAGACAGGGAGGCTGTTTTATGGGGATCATGGAGTGGGAAAAAAAAGGTTCGGTGGCAATTATTACGATGACAAACGCTGAAAACCGTCAGAATATTGTTTTTGCCGATACAATGAACCGGTTCTTGGATGAGATCCTGGCCGATGAAACGATCTCTGCCCTGGTGATCACCTCCGGGGACGAGAAAAATTTTTCCCAGGGCATTGATATCCAGTGGCTGGGGGAAAGGTTCACCGAGCAGGACAACGGGGCAATAAAATCCTTCATGTATGGAATGAACCGGGTCTTTACCCGCCTGCTTCTCATGCCTGTGCCTGTGATTGCCGCCATCAACGGCCATGCCTTCGGCAACGGCGCCATGCTGGCCTGTGCCTGTGATTTCCGGTTCATGAATGCTCACCGTGGTTATTTCTGTTTTCCCGAGGTGGATCTGGGAATTCCCTTTCTGCCTGGCATGGTCGCATTTGTCCGCAAGGCTGTTCCAGAATACAAGTTCAACGAGATGAAGCTTACCGGAAGGCGCCTGACGGCAGAGGAGCTTGCACGGCACCATATCATTGAAAAGGCCAGTGACAGCATCGCTGAGCTGAATCAGGATGTCATGGCCTTTGCCGGAACTTTTCACAAAAAAAGGGCCATCTTTGGTGAGCACAAAAAGCGGATGCACAAGAAAATTGTTGAGGTGATGGACAGGGATGATCCGGCATTTATCGACTCGTTGAACCTGTTTGTGCAGTAGCCGGGTTTGGTGTGAACGGTTCGATGACCATGCTCCGGCCATGCCGGTTATATGAAACAGGAGCGAAATAATGGACACCAATGGCCCTGCTTATTACAAAGATGTAGAAAGCTGTATTGATGATCTCATTAAAAAGGTCGGCAGGAAAATTGTCATGGCGGCACCCCTGGCCCTGGCCAAACCGGCCCACCTGATCAATGCCCTCTACGCCAGAACGAAAAGAGATCCGGATTTTCATTTCACCCTTTTAACGGCGGTTTCCCTGGAAAAACCGGCATGGTCAGGGGACCTTGAAAAAAGGTTTCTAAAACCCCTGGTGGACCGCATCTGGAATGGGGTTCCCGATTTTGATTATGTGCTGGACATGCGGCAGAATAAGATCCCTGGCAATTTTGAACTGATCGAATTTTTCAACAAGACCGCCGGCTGGATCAACAATGCCCATGCAAAGCAGAACTACCTGGGTTCCAACTATACCCATGCGGTAAGGGATGCCATGATCAACCAGTGCAATGTGATCTGCCAGCTGGTTGCCAAACGAGAGATCGACGGCAAGCTCTGCTTCAGCATGGGATCCAACCCCGATACCCACCTCGAAGGGGGAAGGGCCCTGGAGAAGAAGCGTGCCATGGGAGAGCGGGTTGCCGCTGTTGCCCAGGTCAACCCGAATCTTCCCTTTATGTACGGCCAGGCCGTTGTGGCACCGGAATTCTACGATATGGTCATTGACTCGCCCCGGTATGATGCCCCGTTATTTGGCGCCCCCAAGGAACCGGTGAGCAGCCAGGACTGGATGATCGGCCTCAACGCAAGTACCCTGGTCCGGGACGGAGGGACCCTGCAGGTGGGAATCGGATCCCTGGGGGATGCCATTGTGGCAGGGATCGACATGCGCCAAAGGCACAATGATGTATACCGTTCCTTTGTCCGGGAGTGTGGCGTTTATGATAAATTCCGCGGCATCATTGACCGGACAGGGGGGATGGGATCTTTTGAAGAGGGACTTCTCGGGTCTTCGGAGATGCTTGTGGATACGCTCATCGATCTGTTTGACTCTGGCATTATCAAGCGGAAAGTGTACGAGGACAGACGGCTTCAAGGGGTGATCAATGAAAACAGGCTTGGCGACAATGATGTTGAACAGGTCTTCAGGGGCCTTGTGGCGGCAGAGCAGCTGCACACCCGGATAAAACCGGGGGAATTTCAATTCCTCAAGAAATTCGGGATTTTCAAGCAGGAACTGACGTATGAAAACGGGTATGCCTCTGACGGTCACCGATGGTTTTCCCTGGACACGGGGTGCAGCAGAAACTGTGAAAGCATCATTGAAAACTGCCTTGGCACCAGGCTTGAAAACGGGGTGGCCCTGTATGCCAGTTTCTTCATAGGCCCCCAGCGGTTTTACAATGCTCTCATCAATATGGACGATGATAAACGCAGACTCATCGACATGCGCGGTGTTGACTATGTCAACCAGCTTTACGGCGATGAGACGTTGAAAAGGCTCCAGCGGCGGCACGGTCGATTTATTAATGCCGGGCTCATGGTGACCCTTTCCGGAGCTGTTGTTGCCGATGGGCTGGAGGAGAACCGGATTGTCAGCGGTCCCGGCGGTCAGTACAATTTTGTCGCCATGGCCCATGAGCTTGAGGACGGCAGGGCCATTACCATGATCCGAAGCACCAGGGGAACGGGGAAAAAACTCGTTTCCAATATTGTGTGGCAGTACGGCCATGTCACCATCCCCAGGCATTTGAGGGATATGGTGGTCACCGAATACGGCATTGCCGATCTTCGCGGCAAAAAAGACTGGGAAGTGATGACGGCCCTCATCTGTATCGCCGATTCACGGTTCCAGCAGCAGTTGCTGGACAAGGCCAAAGCCAACAGCAACATTCCCCGGCAGTGGGAGATACCGGAACGGTTTAAACACAATTTTCCCGAAACCGTTGAGGCGCATCTTGAAGGGTTTCGGGAAAAAGGGTTCTTCACGGCGTTCCCCTTTGGCACCGATTTATCCCACGAGGAGATTGTCCTTGGCAGGGCTTTGAAGCTGTTCCGGCAGAAGAAGGATCAAGACCGTCTGACCCTCCTGCCGGAACTTATCAGGAGCACCGTTGCAGGGGTGCCTGAAAAGGCCCTTCCCTATCTTGAGCGAATGGCCCTTGACAGGCCTTCCGGCATCAAGGAACGGGTCATGCAGAAAATTGTTCTGGCGGCCCTGGGGCTTGCCAGGTCCATATAGCCCCCCAATGCTCACAAGGCCTGATTCCGCGCCATGGGCGACGTTATGATCAAGCCCTTTTGCGTCGTCTCCAGGGGATTGCTCCTATGACAGGTCTGGTTCAAAGGTCAGGGTTGCAAAGTAATCGTCCATTGTCTCGGCTCTCCGGATCAGCTCGACCCGGCCATCTTCCCTCAAGAGGAGCTCCTTGGGCCTGAGGTTGCCGTTGTAGTTGAATCCCATGGCATGGCCGTGGGCTCCGGTGTCGTGGATGATGAGAAGATCTCCCTCCTCGGTCTTTGCCAGTTTCCGCTGCACGGCAAACTTGTCGATGTTTTCACACAGGGATCCCACCACATCAACCACCTCCTTGTCTTTGGACTTTTCTTTTTCAAACACGTGGATGTGGTGGTAGGCTTCATACATTCCAGGCCGCATCAAGGCCGACATGGAGGCATCAACACCGGTGTATTTCCGGTAGATATCCTTGTGGTTTATCACCCGGGTCACAAGGGCGCCATGGGGGCCAGTCATGTACCGCCCGCTTTCCATGAATAGCCGGGGGGCCCATCCCCTGGCCTGGCGGAATCTGTTTATAAGCTCTGCTGCCTCTTTGCCCATGGCATCGATGTCGATGTTTTCATCTTCCGGTTTATACGGTATGCCGAGGCCTCCACCGATATTGATGAACTCGAAACGGATTCCCAGTTCGTCGGAAACAGCGGCCACCATGTCAAGGATCATCCGGGTGGTTTCCACCATGTATTCGTAGTTGAGCTCGTTGGAGGCCAGCATGGTGTGCATGCCGAACCGTGTTGCCCCCCTTTCCATGGCAAAGCGGTAGGCCTCGATGATCTGGCTGTGGCTCACGCCGTATTTGGATTCCACGGGGTTGCCGATGATTTTGTTGCCCTTCCGCCGGGGGCCGGGGTTGTATCGAAAGCAGATCAGCTCGGGCATTTCAGGGACCTTGGAGATCAGCGAGGCATCGTCGATGTTGAGGATAACCCCGCCATCTGAGGCCGCGGTTTCAAACTGATCGACACTGGTGTTGTTGGATGTGAACATGATATCCTCCCCTGTGCTGCCAATGCTTCTTGCCAGGTGTATTTCAGGAGAGGAGCTGCAGTCGAACCCGAAGTCCATGGCTTTCATTATTTTCATGATTGACGGGTTGGGAAGGGCCTTGACGGCAAAATACTCCCTGAAGCCCTCAATGCCGGAAAAGGCTTTTTTCAGGTGAAGGGCCGTTTCCTTTATCCCCTTTTCATCGTAAATGTGAAAAGGGGTGCCGAAGTGGTCGGCTGCTTTTTTTAGAACAGGTGTCATTCTCTGTTTGAAATCCTCTGACATGGGCATGGCGTTTTCTCCTTATGGTGTTTTGGCTGGTGTTTCAGTGGGGGGTATCGGGGCGGTATCTGCCAGGGCAATCTTGGCTGTCTCTTTGAAATTGCACAGGCTGATATGGGTTTTAACGGATTGAACCCCTTTCATGGTGGTGATCTGTGTGGATAATATGGTCTGAAGTTCGGCAATGCCGGCACTTCGAAGTTTGACCATGAGGCAGTCTTTCCCGGCAATGTAGTGGATCTCCTGGATCTGATGGATGTTGGCAAGATCCGATCCTGTCTGTTTGATGCCCGACGGGTCTTTTAGACGGATTTCCAGAAAGGCAACCAGGGAGCTGTGAAATCGTTCCGGATCGAGACGCACCTCATAACCCTGGATGATTCCCCGGGCTTCGAGCTTTTTGATGCGTTCCAGCACCGCCGAAGGGGCCATTTTGATTTGTCTGGCAATCTCCACATTGGGAATTCTCGCCTTGTTTTGAAGAATCCTGAGAATTTTAAAATCTGTTGCATCCATTGCTGTTCCGATTTTTTGATGGTTTGCCCGCCTGTCATTGGGCCTTGGTCGTAACACCGGCCACCTCCTTTGATTCCTGGCGCTTCTGTATCTTGGCCGATGTATGATCGAAAGACCCTCATTCTCTTTTCCCAGTGGGGGGAAAGAGGAGTCAATGACGGCAGTTGATTTTTAAAATGCGATTATATTCAGTATAATATTCTTTTTTATTGTATTTGTCAAGAATATTGTTCTTTTTTTCCCTGTATTATTGATGTCTCCTCAATTTAAAAGAGCAGTGATCTGTATTGCTCCGGGTGGATCAGGTCCCCATTCCCGGGGGTGATCATGACGTCGGCCAAATCCGTTGAGTCCTGGGTCGAATTGCCCACCGGCAATTTGTTTTGCATTGACCGGAGAAAAAGTTTAATATACGTTGATCGTGCAGAGATTTTCCCGGTTTGGGGATATGGAGGAGAGCCGGAACAGATACCTGCCGGCCTTGTTCCTGGGCCTGATCCTTCCGTGGCGTGGCTGACGTCATGGTCAAGCCTCCCGGGGCAATCCCTAGGACCTGGTCCCGGCTGGCTTCCGTAATGAAAGTGAACACCGCAGTACAGGGGTATATGGGTGACAAGATATGACAGACAACAGCAGAAATACAATTCTTGTGGTGGACGATGAAGAGGGTATCCTTGAAATTTCCGAGGACTATTTTGAACGTAAGGGGTATTTTGTTCATACGGCAAGAAACGGAAAAGAGGCCCTTGCCCTTGTTGAAAAGGAGGAGATCGGGTGCTGCTTTACCGACATCAACATGCCTGTCATGGATGGGCTGGAATTTGCAGAAAAACTGCGGGAAATTGATAACACCCTTCCCGTGGTGATCATGACAGGGTATCCCTCCCTTGAGAACACCATCCAGACCTTGAAAAACGGTGTTGTTGATTACCTGATAAAACCCGTGAACCTCGAACAGATGGAGCTGACCTTTAAACGGATCATGAGGGAGAGGGGGCTTTTTGTCGAAAACCTGATTCTCAGGGAAGAGGTGGAGCGACAGCAGCGTTTGAAAGAGCTGAACAATGAACTGGTTGCCCGGGTTGATGAGGTCAATACTTTGAACAGCATCATGGAGGGCTTTTCAGGTCCGGCTTCCAGTCACGAGGTGTTCAAGAAAGTGGTCGAGCTGAGTCAGGGTGTTGTAAATGCCGATGATGTCAATTTCTACATCTATTCCCAAGGGGGGAACGCCCTTGTCTCCATCTCCAACGCTGGAAAACGCAAAAACCTGTTTGACGACTCTCAATCGTTTATCATCAACACCATCAATGATGATAAGCCGTGCCTTGTTTCCGAGGCCTCCCGGGTCAAGGGTGTTCCGGCAGAGGTGCTCTCCATGATGGTGATTCCGTTGAAGATAAGGGAAAAGAATTTTGGGGTGGTGACGGCTTCCATTGTTGAAGGGGAGAGGCGGTTCTGCAGCAGGGATCTCTACTACATGAACTTTATCTCCCGTAAAGCAGCCGCTGCCATTGAGAGTATTGCCCTTTATGAAAATATTTATGACAACCTCTTTTCAACCCTTTACGCTTTTGTGGCAGCCTTGGAGGCCAGGGATCCATATACGAAAAAACACTCTACACGGGTTGCCGAAATTGCCTACCTCATCGGTGGGGAGATGCACTGCTCCGATGAAGATCTGGACGTACTCAATTTTGCCGGCCATCTCCATGACATCGGCAAGATGGGGATCAGGGATGATATCCTGCTGAAGCCTGGAAAACTCACCGACCAGGAGTTTGAAAAGATAAAGCAGCACCCTGCCATTGGTGCCGACATCATTGGTAAGCTCGGGTTGTGGCAGCGGGAGCAGGAAATCATCCGCCACCACCACGAGTTCTATGACGGCACCGGCTACCCGGATCGGCTCAAGCAGGATGAGATTCCCTCTCTTGCAAGAATTCTCAGCGTTGCCGACGCCTTTGATGCCATGGATTC
>DATFJZ010000211.1:0-3204 GCA_035268945.1 Desulfobacteraceae bacterium
CGGGGTTTGAATATGAAACCATCTGGGCCTTCGGTTCCCACGCCATGATCGACAACCTTGATGACATCGCCGTCATGGACGCCATCTGCGACGATGTGGGCATTGATACCATTGACACCGGTGTTACCATCGGCGTTGCCATGGAAGCCGGCATCATCCAGTGGGGGGATGCCAAGGGGGCCATCGAGCTGCTGAAAAAAGTCGGCACCAACGACGGCATGGGCAGGATCATCGGCAGCGGCGCAGCCTTTGCAGGCCAGGCCCTGGGCGTTGACAGGGTTCCTGTTGTCAAGAAACAGGCCCTGCCGGCCTACGATCCAAGATCTGTCAAGGGCGTTGGCATCACCTACGCCACCTCCCCCCAGGGTGCGGACCACACCGCCGGCTACGCAGTGACGGCCAATGTCCTCGGTGTGGGCGGCACCATCGATCCTCTGAAAAAAGAGGGGCAGATCGATCTCTCCAAGAATCTCCAGATCGCCACGGCTGCCATCGATGCCACGGGCCTCTGCCTGTTTGTCGCCTTTCCCGTGCTGGATGCGGAAAACGGGGTCCCCCTCATCGTGGACATGCTCAATGCCCAGTACGGCCTCTCGTTAACCCCTGACGATGTTGTCAGCCTCGGCATCTCCATCCTTGAAAATGAAAACGCCTTTAACCGAAAAGCCGGTTTTACGGCCAAGGATGACCAGCTGCCCGAAATGTTCAACGAGCCGTTCCCCCCCCATGATGTCACATGGGAATTCTCAAATGACGAACTGCAAAAAGCCAAAACATTTCAATAACAACCACGGTGCTGTGCACCACAACCAACGATGGAAACGCCGCCAGCAGCAATGCTCTGGCGAGCGTTTCATATAAACGGCCATGAGCAGCGTGCTCACAACAAATTTCGGGTCGTAGACGCGGAGCCAAGTCGAAGCCCGCCCTTTTGCCTGTCTTCGGCATTGCCACAACGGGTTTGATAGAACAGGGGTCTTGAGATATCGTTTGACCTGTGAAAAAGAATATTATAATCTCCAGGATGTTATGACTTGCAGAAGATCGAGCCTTCACCTGGGCATGTTTTCGGGCCAAAGGGGCAGGCTTGCGTTATTGTGCTGTTGTCAAAGACCTGTGTTATGATAAGGCCCAAAACGTTCATAAACATTGCAGAAAGACCCTAAAATGATATTTTTTAATTCAGGTGACTGACCTCATGAACAGACAATCCGGATACACCGCCGTTTCCATGGGCATTGCCATTACCCTTATTGTCACGCTTTTCAGCCTGTCAGGCCTGTTTCAGCTGCCCAACGGCATCCTATACGATGCCTTTTGCCGGATAACGCCCCCTGAAGCAAATCTCTTCGACGATCTTGTCATTGTAGAGGTGAGCCAGGACGAGAAACACGGCAGGGCAGGGGGGTGGCCAACGCTTTTACACCAGCTGCAAACCCATGGGGCAAAGCAGGTGATTTTCACCTTTTTTCCTTCCAACGCTTCTGATGAATTTTATGAAAAAGCTGGTGACATGGGCAATGTTCTCTTTGGACGCCTCGTTGAAAAAAACAGTGCTGACAGCAGCCCCCCTCTGTTTGAACCTGTTTCACCCCAACCTGGAAACAGCGCCGTTGTCACCGCACCCTATGCCCTTCCACCGGATGGCTACAGGGTCCACAGGTTTGAAAGGGCCTATTTCAAGCTTCAATGGCCGGAAAAGGATTCTTCCAGACCCGCTTTTACCGTCACCCCCCCTCTGAACAGCCCAAACCGAAACAGTGGTGAAACAACAGACTCCCCCATGGTTCCAGGAATGGTAACCCTTGGGGCAGCCATGGCAGCATCGGGAACCGATGCTCCCGGCAATGGTACCAAAGTCGACCCTGTTTTTGCCATCAATTTTACCATTGTTGATGATCTCCTTCCCGTTGTGGACCTGGAAAGAATCCTGTCAGGCGGCACTGTGCCGGAAATGATCAACGGCAAAAGTGTTATCATCGGACTGGAAAGCCCCCTGGATTCACCGGGACTTCAGACCCCGCTTCATTCCGGACCCAACACCCTCTCCCTGGCGGAGTACAATGCCTACGGACTGTTCACCCTTGCCAATCATCTTTCCGTTGCCTGGGCAACGCCCCTGGCAAGGGTTTTTATCATCGCCGCCATGGTGATTGCCGCCATGGTGGTGTACTTTTTTCTCAGCGGTATGTTCCTCTGGCTCTCTGTCGGGCTGATATTTGCGGCATCGTTTCTGGGCAGCTGGGCATTGCTGAGGTATTTTTTTTACTGGCCCCCGCTTTTTGAGCTCCTAGTTGCCCAGCTGACGGTTCTTTCGTTTCTTTTTATCCGCAAATCCACTGCAAAGGAACGTATTGCAAAAGAAGTGATTTTAAACCGCTCGGTGCAGTTGAAAGAGCGGCTCATGCCCACAGGGTTTTACGCATCCGAGGAGTACTGGTCCAGGGTGATCAACATGATCCAGCAGACCCTGAACCTTGAACGGACCATCTTCCTTGAAAAAGTCCCCCGGGACCACCGGGTAAGGGAGATCATCGCCCTGAACACATCCATTGATGATATCAAGGAGCGACGGAGGGATTATGAGCGCACCCCCTACGCCACTGCCGTGGAAAAAAACAGGCCCATACAGATCTCGTCTTATTTCAAGACAGCCGGCAAGGGGGACGAGGAATACATGGTGCCCCTTATCTTTTCAGGAGAAATCCTGGGTTTCTGGGCCTTTGTTGTTGCATCCAGCCAACAAACCAACCTTGCCACCCTGCTGCCGGCGGTGAAAAGTTTTGCCGGAGAAATAGCAGAGATCCTCCACAAAAGGCAGCAGTGGCTCCTTGAGGAGAAACGCAGCCAAAGCCTGTCTGGCCGACTGCTTCGCCTTGATCCCAAAGAGGATGTCTATGACAGCGTCAACCACACCCTAAGCCTCCTTGGACGACGGCTTTCAGTTCTGGATCTGGTTTTCAACGCCCTTGACGCCTCCATTGTATTGTACAATATCTTCGGCCAGGTGACCCATGTGAACCAGAGTATGGCAGAAATCCTCAAACGGATGAACATTGCCGTCTTTAAAATGAGTGCTCTGGATCTTGCTGTAAAACTCACAGACCACACCATGGAAGAGATGCGAGGCATCCTCAGCCAGACAATCATCAACCATGAGACGGCAACCCTCCATGTCACCCTGGCCGATGCCAAACGATCCTA
>DATFJZ010000212.1:0-3960 GCA_035268945.1 Desulfobacteraceae bacterium
ATCAGCCAGTTCCATGCATCATCAATGCGGCCGGGTTAAAACGACTTTCTTATAACATACATGGCAGTCACCGCTGCCACAACAAAAATTGAAACTCTAATCATTCCAGTGCTTTGGACGGAGTTTCATATAAAACCCACATGAGCAGGGTGCTCACAACAAAGCATGAAAGCCATCTGATTTGAGAGTAATCAGCCGTCAGTAATCAGAAGAAAAATACTGACGGCTGATGGCTGATAGCTGACGGCTTTACTTATAAAAAAACCATGAATTTTTTTGCCAACGATTCGTTAAAAAAAGAGAGCCAAGAGATCCGAAACGTTCCTGAACAAGCAATGGGCCCGTCCATCTGTGAAACCTACCAGGCCAGGGAAGGGAACTTCATATCAAAATACGGATGTCTCAGCTCCAAAACAGAGGGCCGGGTAAGAGTGGAACCTGACTGTAAACTCCGAACCCCTTTCCAGCTTGACAGGGACAGGATCGTCTATTCAAACAGCTTCAGGCGACTCAAACACAAAACCCAGGTCTTCCTCTCCCCCCTGGGAGACCATTATAGAACCCGCCTTACCCATACCCTTGAAGTATCGGAAATTGCCAGAAACATTGCCAGGGCCATGCGCCTCAACGAAGATCTCACCGAGGCCATTGCCCTGGGACACGACCTTGGCCACACCCCTTTCGGCCATGGGGGCGAGTCGGCCTTAAAAGAGATCTACTCTGCAGGCTTCTGCCACAGCGAACAGAGTTTGCGGGTGGTGGATGTCCTGGACAACAAGGGCAGAGGACTCAACCTGACAGCCGAGGTCAGGGAGGGCATCCTCAAACACTCCAAGGGTTTTGGCGACATCATCCCGTCTGACCCCGGCAAAACAGCCTCCACCGTGGAAGGAAAGATTGTAAGGGTGGCAGACATCATCGCCTACCTGAACCACGACCTGGATGACGCCCTGAGAAGCGGGGTGATAAAGCGGGAAGAGATTCCTGAACCCTGCGTCAAGAAACTCGGCGCCAGCCATTCCCAGAGGGCCAGCACCATGATCCAGGAGCTTGTCTATAAAAGCGGTCCTGAAAACGGCGAGTTCAGGCTAACCATGGGCACTGAGATCTTTTCCGCCATGTCCCTGCTGAGAAAATTTCTCTATGACAATGTGTACAGGTCTCCCTCGGTTCACAGGGAATTTGTAAAGGCAAAAAAAGTGCTCATCGAGCTTTACAACTATTTCCTGGAAAACACCGACCATCTACAGGCCGAGCTGGAAAAAATGGAAATGGCACCATGGGACCCCTCCAGCAACTCCATGAAACGTTCCGTATGCGACCTCATTGCCAGCATGACAGACCGCTACGCCATGGAGCTGTACGAAGAGCTCTTTTTCCCCAAACCCCATGTTTAACCAAAACGAGTACCACCATGACCTCTTGCAAAACCAGCAGCACTTTTTTTGAAAAACTCCACCGTCTTTACCAGGAGATGGACAAGGAGTGGGAAGAAGCCGCCCTCTATTACAATTTCCAATGCTCGGGGTGCAGTGAAAACTGCTGTGAGACGGAATTCTACCACCACACCCTGATTGAAAAGCAATACCTCTTACACGGCTTTCAACAGCTTGACAAACAAACCCGGAAAAAAAGCATCAAAAAAGCAAGGCTTGTCAACAAAAAAAGGGCTGAGTCCCGGCAAAAAAAAGAAAATGCTCGGATCATGTGCCCTGTGAACGAAAACGGCCTCTGCCTTCTCTATCCCTTCAGACCGATGATTTGCCGGCTCCACGGAATTCCCCATGAGCTGAGGCGGCCGGGCTATGATCCGGTAAAGATGCAGGGGTGCAGTTACGGCGCTCCCCTGTTCAATGCAAAGCCCTATTTCACCTTTGACAGGACGGCGTTTTACACCAAAATGGCCCAGATTGAAATGCAGTATCGGGTCTTTACCAGAAAACGGGAAAAGGTTAAACAGACTGTGGCTCAAATCCTGCTGGACAGATCCTGATCCCAGCCAAGAAAAACCAACAGGGGGCAAATCCACTGGGGGCTCTGACTCGGTTGTTTCACATTAACGGCCATGAGCAGCATGCTCACAACAAACCATGAAACTTGAATGGGACAGCCTCTTGTTTCTTGTCTCCTATACAACACCCGGCGGCATGGGAGCCATCTTTTCACCGCCCAGCAGATAACCGCCGTCCAGGCGGATCACACTGCCCGTCATATAAGGGGAATCCCGGATGATAAACAGCAGCGCTTTGACAACATCATCAATCTTCCCCACCCGCTTGACAAGGGTGTGATCCACCAGGGCCTGCTTTTCCTCACTGGAAAGCACCTCCTCCCATCCCCGGGTGCCATGGGCATGCCTTGTTTCAAAGATTCCCAGCATGATTTCATTGACCCGTATGTCCGGGGCACCCATGCGGGCCCAGGTTTCGGTGAGCATGGAAACCCCGCGGTTGGCAGCGGCATACCCGTCATTGAAAACAAGGGAGGCAGGCCCGCTCCTGCCGACAACACCGGCGATGGACGAGATATTGACCACCACCCCGTGGTCGGATTTCTGCAGCAGAGGAAAGGTCTTTTCAAAGACCCACTGCTTTGCCTTGAGGGTCGTGGCCATCTCAAGGTCCCACTGCTCCTCAACATACCCGCCGTGGACAGCCGGCCACCCTCCCCGCTCGATATTGTTCACCAGGATATCCAGGCGCCCGAACCGCTGTTCAATCTGGCCGGCAAGGGATGCCACAGCGGCCACATCCAGGAGATCAACATCCACAATGATGTGCTCGGCCCCTGACTGCAGAAAATCCTTCTCCATACGGTCAAAACTGTTTTCCCAGTCATGCCGGGTCAAAACAAGCCTTGCTCCCTCACTTGCCAGGGCAAGGCCAATCCCCCGGCCAATCCCCTTGACAGCCCCGAGAACCAGGGCGATCTTTCCTTTTATCTCCATCACAGCTCCTTGGTCTTCTGGCCGTGTTCATCGTATTCAACGCCAAAGAGGACAAACTTCAACCAGGCAATCCCCAGGTCCAGCAGAACGGTCTCGTCTTTCCCGGCCTTGTCAAGAAACGCATCCGGAACAGAAAAACCCTCCAGCAGATTCCCTGCAAAGACCTCTCGTTTAAAGGCATCCATGTCATAACAGGCCAGGTAAAACTTTTCAGCAAGCCCCTGCTCAAGTTCCCCGGGCATGAGCCTGTTCTTAAGGGAAATCAGCTCCATGAGTTTGTCGTTCATCTGATTGTGCAGAACAACATCCTGCCCCGCCAGCCACTGCCCCACGGTCTGCCCTTCCTTGATGCCGAATCCCCTGCAGTGGGGCTCTTCCACCAGTGCAAAATACTCGGCGACCTCACCTGTTTCCCTGGAACGCGATATTGCCCTTGCAACGGGATACATCCGGCAGGAAGCAGGGCGGTCCGGGTAAACGGAACACCCCCGGTTTGTCACAAAAGGACAGGCCAGGTCAGAACCTGAATCAAATTTCAGGGTCACCACCGGAAACCCCGACTCGGGTCCGAAATGGGAAAGGGTGTACTGGTTTAAAAACGAACCTGAAGACAGGCCGAGGTTGTTTTTCAGCCTGATGATATCATAGGGCATGAGAAACTGGTTAAGATCCCTGCAGCACTGGTTAAAGCAGCTGACTCCGGGCGAGCACTCAAATGTCATTGGATCATCCAGCGATACTGGAACCATCTCTTCTGTCATAAAAACCGCCTTTTTTATAGGAAAGCCGTCAGCTATCAGCCGTCAGCCGTCAGTATTTTTCTTCTGATTACTGATGACTCCCGAATCAGATGACTTTCACTCGATAATCCCGTTTTTTAGAATAGCCCCGCCCCCAACGGTTGGTGGGTCAGGAACAAGAACGTCGGAGGACTTTTTGCCCTGCCCTGCTAAAAATCAGCGACCTGCGGCCACTGGTCCTCAAACAGCTTGATTTTCTTAACGCATGGCAGG
>DATFJZ010000213.1:0-2207 GCA_035268945.1 Desulfobacteraceae bacterium
AGTGTCACATCGGATGCATCGGCCTTGGCGACTGCGTCAAGGCGTGCCAGTTCGGTGCCGTTCACATTGGTAAGGACGGCCACCCCGTGGTGGATGACAACCGATGTGTCGGGTGCGGCGCCTGCCAGCACGCCTGTCCAAAGGACATCATCGAAGTCAAGAACATGTCGGAAAAGCTCTTGAAATTCAACCAGAAAAACGATCCCCTGGCCCCCTGTGCCCAGACCTGCCCCGCTGAAATCAACATCCCCAAGTACATCCAGCATATCAAAAACCGGGAGTACCTTGCAGCGGTCCAGACCATCCGCCTGAGAAACCCCCTTCTCCTCTCCTGCGGAAGGGTCTGTCCCCACCCATGTGAGGCGGAGTGCCGGCGGGGCATTGAAGATGAACCGGTCTCCATCAACCAGCTGAAACGGTTTGCTGCGGATTACGAGATGAACACCGGCAGCCGCATTCCCATCAAATGCGCTCCGGATACCGGCAAGAAGATCGCCGTTATAGGCGGTGGGCCGTCTGGACTGAGCTGCGCCTATTTTCTCCGGCGCATCGGCCACGAGGTGGCCATATTCGAATCCATGCCAAAGCTTGGCGGCATGCTCAGGTACGGCATCCCCGAATACAGGCTTCCAAAGAAGGTTCTGGAATGGGAGATCGACGGAATACTGAACCTTGGCATCAAAAGTTACAACCACGTCAAATTTGGTGTTGACTTTGGCCTGGGGTCCCTCATGGCCGGCGGGTACAATGCCGTTTTCCTCGGTGTCGGGGCATGGCAGGATTACGATCTGGGCATTGAGGGGGAAAACCTTGAAGGCTGCTTCACCGGCATCAACTTCCTCTCCAGGGCCTCCAAGGGTGAAAAACTCGACCTTGGCAGAAAAGCCGCCGTCATCGGCGGCGGAAACACGGCGGTGGACTGCGCCAGAACCCTGCTTCGCCTGGGACTTGACAAGGTTTACATGGTTTACCGGCGGACAAGAAAAGAGATGCCGGCCAATGAGGTGGAAATTGTGGCATCGGAACACGAAGGCATCGAATTTGTCTTCCTTGCCGCACCGGTAAAGGTCGTTGCCGATGACGCCGGCCACGCCACCCACCTTGAATACCTGAAGATGCAGCTGGGCGAACCCGACGCCAGCGGCAGGCAGAGGCCGGAACCCATCGAGGGCTCTGAAACCCTGCTGGAGGTTGACACCATCATCACGGCCATTGGCCAGTCTCCGGAACCGACCTTCAAGGACGATCCCCATCCCAGGATGAATGAGCTGGAACTGACCCGGTGGAACACCATTGACAACGATCCGGAGACCCTCCAGGCCACCATTCCCTATGTGTTCACCGCAGGAGATGCCGCCACAGGACCTTCTCTTGTGGTGGATGCCATCGGCGGCGGCAGACGGGCTGCCAGATCCATCGATCTCTTTCTGAAAGGAGAAAACGTGGAGCCGCCCCTGGACTCTCTCCAGCACAGACGCATCAAAGAGTCCATATTCAAGACCGTCCAGGGAATCAAGCCCATCAAGAGGGCTGAAATGCCCGAGCTGCCCGTGGATAAACGGCTGGCGTCCTTTGTTGAGGTTGATCTTGTCCTTCCTGAAACCGAGGCTCTCCAAGAGGCCGACCGCTGTCTCAACTGCTGCAGGACATGCTATGATCCTGACACTGAAACGGTAAAAGGATGATTTCCCGATGAAAACCATCCGTTAAACAACGTCAAAAAGCCCATGGGAACACTCCCGTGGGCTTTTTGATTTTCAGGCTTGACGAAAGCGGCTTTTTATCCCCTGCCGGGAGTCCCTCTTTTCCAGGGTGTTTTGTATCATGTGGAAGGTTTCGTTGCGCATGGTTGACCATTGCGGCGCAACCAGCTCATGGGGATGGGGGTCCCCTGTGATGCGCTGAACAACCACATTTTCGGGAAGACGCTCAATAAAGTCACATGCGGTTTCCACATACTCCTTTTGCTCCATGCAGCGATACTTTCCTTTTTGCCACATGCGCTCAAGGGGGGTGTTTTTGACAACATAGAGCAGATGGATCTTGACCCCGTCAATACCGAGATTTCCAAGCACCCTGGCCGTCTCGAGCATCATCTTTCTTGTCTCGCCGGGCAGCCCGAGAATCACATGGGCGCAGACATTGATTCTTCTGTTCCGGGTCATTGCGACGGCCCGCTGAAAAGCGGCAAAGTCATGACCCCGGTT
>DATFJZ010000214.1:0-3878 GCA_035268945.1 Desulfobacteraceae bacterium
GAGACCGCCGAAAAAATTCGGGAAATGGGGCAAAAAAGCGTGGCCGTCAACGCCGATGTCAGCCGGCGCAAGGATGCCAGGGCCATGGTGGAAAAAGCTGCGGAAGCACTGGGCGGTGTGGATATTCTCATCAACAATGCCGGCGTTTCCAAACCCTCCATGCTGGTCAACATGACCGAAGAGGACTGGGACCTGGTTATGAATGTCCACCTCAAGGGGATTTTCAACACCTCCCAGGCGGCAGCCCCCTATATGAAAGCCCAGCAGTGGGGGCGGATCATCAATGTGGTCTCCACCGCCGGCCTCTTCGGCACCATCGGCCAGATCAACTACGCCTCGGCCAAGGCCGGGGTCATCGGATTTACCAAGTCGGCATCCAGGGAACTTGGCAAGAAAGGGATCAATGTCAATGCCGTCTGCCCTGGCATCACCAAAACAGACATGACCAAAAAACTCCAGGAAGACGAAAACCTTTGCAAAAAGTACACCTCAAGGATCCAGCTGGGGCGGTTTGCCGAAATCAGCGAGATCGTACCGATCTTCGTGTTCCTGGCCTCGGATGACGCCGGTTATATCACCGGCCAGGTACTCGGGGTGGACGGCGGCTACATCGGGTAGATCATATGGGTACCATTGGTTGTGGACCAGCGGTTCAGGCGTTTATTCCAGGTCCCCAACGTTTATCCCCAGTTTGGCCAGCTCTGCTTCGATATGGGTTTCCCACCCCTTGTTTGCCTTGGGATTGGCCGGGCTGGGGTGTGTGATACGGCCCACGGTGACATCCAGGCCGGAAAGGGCCGCTTTGGAACGGTCTTCGGCGAATTTTCCGATGCCCACCACAACCCTCGGTGAAAAGTGTTTGACGATCTGCCTCAGGGCCCGGTCGCAGGCCTGGAAGAGCGGTTTGCGCTCGGCTGCGGGCAGGTTGTTGGGGGTCCGGTTTCGACCGCTCTCTTCCATGAAAACCAGGGGGCAGTAGTTGGCAACAAAGAAACGGCGAAAAAAGCGTTCAGGGGTTTCCCATTTTTTCCGTGCCCATCCCCACAGCCGTTTTCCGCTCACCTCACTGCGGCGGCAGTCAAATCCCTGGACGGGGCGTTTGGGGTGCACGATATCGGGTTGTCCAACCTCCCCTTTGATATCAAGCCAGCCGGTAGCCATCTCAATTTCACCGAACGGCACCCCTGTCTGGGCCATACCATATGGCCCCGGATTCATTCCCACCATAACCACTTCCCTGGGAGCGGCGCCGTACTTTTTCAGGTAGTCCGCATGGGGGGCACGGGCATATTCCAGGGGATTGTACACGTGGGTTACCGGTGTGTTAAATGTCAGTGGGGCGACATCTTCCAGAAGCTGCCTGGTGATTGATTCGAGGGTCATCCTGTACTGTCCTTTAAAAAGCAGATCCGCCGATCATGGAAAGGTTGAGATTCCATCACCGGCGGATCATCTGGGTGTATCGGGGATCAGATATCCCGTTTCTTCATGGCGATAAAAATACAGACCGCCGCTCCTCCCCAGGTGAGTAGAAGTCCGAATATCATGAAAATAATGGCTGATGTTGACATGGACGCCTCCTTAGTTGTCTTTACGACGTGTTTCAAGCATTGCAGAATCTTTCCATCCGGTTTTTCCAAGAACAATGCCGAGGATCAGGATCGCCAGGGCCACGGTCCAGCCGAAGGCCAAAAGAGCACCGATGGAATAGTCGCCATAGGGCTTGGAGAACTCCTCAACAAAATTTTTCACAGCGCTTCCCCCGAGAATCAGGGGGGTGACGACTTTAATGGTAAACTCCCACCATTTGCCGATTTTAAAATCGGATATCGGTTCAAAATGGTTTCTTAAATCCGAGATTTTCAAGACCCATCCCAGAAGTATCACTTCAGCCACGCCGGACAGAACCACGCCGAAGCCCATGACCCAGTGATCGGCGATATCGAGGATGTACAGACCGGCCCCGGTGGTAAATATCAGGCTCACCCCACCGGCCACAAGGGTGTATCCCACAACGACCTTTCGCCGGGGCTGGGCCATTTTTTCACTCACCGAAGAGATCACCACCTCATTGATGGAGATAAACGATGAAAGACCGGCAAAGGTCAGTGACAAAAAGAACAGAACGCCGATGAGCTGCTGCAGGGCGGGAAGCTGGTTGATGGCTTCCGGGATGGTGGCAAAGGCCAGAAACACGCCGCTGAGTTTAGCTGGAAGCTCTCCGCCGCTTTCATGCATCATGAATCCGACAATACTGAACAGGGCGATGCCGGAGAGGATGCTGAACCCGCAGTTTAACAGGGCGGTGATAAAGGCGTTGTTGACCAGGTCCGATTTTTTCGGCAGATAACTGGAATAGGTCACCATGATGGCAAAGGCGATGCTCAAGGTGAAAAAGATCTGACCGTAGGCGTCAACCCAGACACCGGCGTTGAAAATCTTGGAAAAATCCGGTTTGAACAGCATGTCGAGACCGGCTCCTGCCCCGGGGAGGGTGACCCCCCTGACCAGAACGATCAGCAGAATGACGATCAGTATCGGCATGAAAATCTTGTTGGCCTTTTCAATGCCGGACTTGATGCCGGCATAGAGAACGACAAAACTGATCAGCCAGGCCAGGATGGTGGTGGCGACAATGATCCCCTGGAATCCGCCCAGCTGAAAGGGACCGTCGGTGAGATGGAGAAAGTCCCCGACAAAAAAGGCGATGGTATCCTCGCCCCATCCCAGGGTGAAGGAGTATCCGGTATACGCGATGGCCCATCCGATGATGACCACATAGTACACGGCAATGACAAAACTGATCAGCACCTGCCACCACCCCAGCCATTCGTATTTCCTCCCCAGTTTGGCAAAACTCAAGGGAGCGCTCCCCTTCATTTTGTGGCCCACGGAGAATTCCAGCAGCAGGATGGGAATTCCCGCAGTGATCAATGCGAAAAAATAGGGAATGAGAAATGCACCTCCCCCGTTATCAAACGCCATGTAGGGAAACCGCCATATGTTTCCCAGTCCGATGGCAGAACCGACGGCAGCAAGGATAAATCCAGCCCTGCTCCCCCATGTTTCTCTCTTCATAGACTTTCCCTCCTCATACGTAATTTTATAAGAAAGTCGTGTTGCGGCGGCAACCGGTCCGGGTTTTACCCTACGCTCATGAAGCTAAAGCTTGCCTTCGGCCCTCGCAGCCCGTCCATGGGCTGCTCCGAGGTGAGCGGCAGCTCCTTCAGCCTCCATGCTGACCGCTGCCGCTCAAAACCGCTACGGGCAAAACCCGGACCGGTTGCCTCTAATTCGACTTTCTCTCTTTGTTGTGAGCACCCTGCTCATGTGGGTTATATGTTGCGCAAAAATTTTACGGTGCATATTCCGGATAAGTTTTTTGCGCCCCTGCAGGCGGAGGCATGAACCGCTGCCGTGAAAAACCGGCAACACCTCCACAGGTTCGGCAATTTATCGAGGGTAATTTTGAATGTCAACATAAAATGTGTTTTTACTTCAGGGCCACAGCCACTTATCCATGTGAGCGTAACTCCTCTCCGAGCCTTCCAAACTCGGGGTTTTCGGTCAGCCACTATTCAGACGTGCTGAAAATTGAGGGGCTTGATCATAACATCGGCCATCCCATCGGCCATCCGGGGGTGGGGTCAGGCCTGCGTTATTGATACTTTTGTTTAAATTTGTCTTTAAACACAGGCCTTTGACAAAAGAACAATAACGCAGGCCTGACCCCTTTGCCCCGCCAAATGTGACGAGTGGCCGATGTTATGATCAAGCCCCAAATCTTGAAGCCCGATCCAGTTCTGCAAGGCAGGAGAAAAGGATCAGGCGACAATGCTGGCGATTCAAAGCTTTCAGGCAGATAGCCTATATCTGGG
>DATFJZ010000215.1:0-2940 GCA_035268945.1 Desulfobacteraceae bacterium
GTCTACGACCAGGGCTCCTATGATCTGGTCCTCATGGGCAAACAGGCCCAGGACACGGACAACGGTCACACCGGAATAATGTTGGCCGAGTTCCTTGGCCTTCCCTGTGTCAGCAACGCCATTGCCGTGGAGGTGGTGGACGATACCGCCATCAAGGTCTCCCGCCTGGGGGATGAGGGTACGGAAATTGTCGAGCTTGCCCTGCCCGCCGTGGTCACGGTGAGTGAAATGATCAACGAACCCAGGCTTCCTGCAATGCGGGGCATCATGATGGCCAAGAAGAAGAAGATCGATGTCATGGACCTGGCCGCCCTGGGAACATCCCCGGAGGAGGTGACAGGCGACGGGCCGAAATCGGAGATCCTCGAATTCTCCACTGCCCGGAAACGCCAGGCAGGGCGGAAATATGAAGGGGATCCCGCAGAAATCACAGCCCAGGTGGTCGAACTTCTGGCCGGCGAGGCAAAGGTCTTCTAACGACGGATGTTGTTTTTCTGCTGGACTTGATCATAACACCGTCCATGCCACTTTCCTGTTCAATTTTTATATGAAACTCCGTTCAACCGAACCGAAGTTTCTGCTTTTGTTGTGGGCGGGACGGTATGTAACCAGGTCGGCCCGTGGCCGTTCTTATCAATTTCTGGCAAACAAGGAATAGACTATCATGAGCAAAATACTCGTTGTTGCGGATATCAAACAAGGTGTTTTAAAGAAGAGCACAAAAGAACTGCTGGCAAAGGGGAGAAAACTCGGCGCAGAAACCGCAGTGGTGGCCGTTGGCAGCAATATCCAGGACCTGGTGCCCCAGCTGGTCGCTGCCGGTTCTGACACCCAGTACATCGCCGATGACCAGAGCCTGAAACTCTTTTCCGCCGGGCCCTATGCGGCCTGTGTCGTGGATGCGGCCAGGCAGTTCGACGCCGATGCGGTATTGTTCGGGTTTTCCGAAAGCGGCAAGGCCGCCGCGCCAAGGGTGGCTGCCCAGCTGGATGCGGCCTGTGCCACGGAAATCATCGACATAAAGATGGATGGGGATGCCCTGGAGGTGGTCCGGCCGGCCACGGCCAATAAACTGATCCAGAGGGTCCGGGTGAACACAAAACAGTTGGTGGCCGTTGTCAGGGCCGGCGCCTTTGAGGCGGACAGCGTTACTGCCGGCAGTGAAAACCGGGTGGACCTGGCGCCACCGGAACCCGATCTTAAGGCCGTTGTCAAAGAGCTTCTCTCCGATGCCAGCGGTGACATCGATCTTGCCGATGCCGACATTGTGGTATCGGTGGGCCGGGGGGCAAAGGACCAGGCCGGGGTGGACCTTGTCAGGGCGCTTGCCGACGATCTCCAGGCGGGGTTCGGTTCCTCCAGGGCCATGGTGGACGGCGGCTTCATGGCCCACAACAAGCAGGTGGGCCAGACGGGCAAGATCGTGGCCCCATCCCTGTACGTGGCCGTGGGGATCTCCGGGGCCATCCAGCATCTGGCGGGAATGACCGGCTCCCGGGTGATCCTGGCGGTGAACAAGGACCCCGAGGCCCCGATCTTCAATGTGGCGGACTACGGCATTGTGGGGGACCTGTTCGATGTGGTTCCCATCCTCAAACAGGAGATCCAGAAAATCAGGCAGTAGAGGAGAGGCGATCTGAACCGCTGCCCCAGGCGATGCCTTGATCACCCTATTCGGCTATGGGGGGGAAGGGTTTGGGCGAAGTGATGATCAAGCCCCCGGAATAGTTTTAACAGACTCGGATAAAAAATTTCATGAGGCCGCTATGAATCCTTTGTTGATGTCGATGTTGCTCATTGTGGGAGTAGGTTTTTTCTGCCGTACCATGTATTATAAAATACAGCTGCTCATGGCCCTGGAGCCGGCCCGGCGGGTCGACAGGATCAAAGAGCGCCTTAAAACCGTGGTGGTCATGGCCATCGGCCAGAAGCGGCTGGTGGGAAGAAAAAAAGAGCGGGCCTCGGGCCTGATGCACGCGCTGATCTTCTGGGGGTTCTGTGTGCTTCTCATCCGCAGCCTCACCATCTACGGCGAGGGGTTTTCCAAGGGGTTTCACCTGCCTTTTCTCGGCGATGAGTTTCTCCTGGGGTACCTCTACATCGGCCTGAAAGATATCATGGAGGGGGTCGTCCTGGCCATGGTGATCTACGCCATCTTTCGGCGGGCCGTGATCAAACCGGCAAGGCTGCACAACACCTTTGAGGCCTACCTGGTTTTGGTGCTCATCGGGATACTCATGGTCTCGGATCTCTTGTACGACGGTGCCAGGTTCCATTTGATCACCGCCTGGAACAATCCCTTTGACATGCATTTTTTCAACAACGAGCTCTACGGCCTGGAATTTGCCTGGACCCCTGTCTCCCGGGGGGCGGGCCTGGTTCTGTCCAACGCCGGGGCTGACACGACACATCTTGTCATGAAGGCCGGATTCTGGATTCACGTAATCACCCAGCTGGTCTTTCTCAACCTTCTGCCCCTGGGAAAACATTTTCATGTGATCACGGCCCTTCCCAACGTTTTTTTCAAATCCCTGGACTATGTCCATGAAAAAACAGAGGTGCTGGACCTGGAGGATGAGTCGGTGTGGGAGGACGAGTCCCTGGGGATCAACCACATCCACCAGCTCGACTGGAAACAGGGGCTGGATCTTTACACCTGCACCGAGTGCGGCCGGTGCCGGGAGGTTTGCCCGGCCTATGTCACGGACAAGCCGTTGAGCCTCCACGAGTTCAACGACAACCTCAAGGCGGAGCTGTTGAGCAACGCCGACAAGATCATCCAGCGGGCGGCCCTGGCAAAAAAGCGCAACCAGGAGACAGACCCGAAAAAAAAAGAGGCGATCTTTTCCGAGATGGCAGAGCTTGCCGGCACCAGACAGCTGGTGGGGGATGTAATCCCCGAGGATATGCTCTGGGCCTGCACCACCTGCAGGGCGTGTG
>DATFJZ010000216.1:0-3688 GCA_035268945.1 Desulfobacteraceae bacterium
CTGCTCCGATGAAAATCTGAAGGTAATTAATCTGTTTTATAAACATGCCCATGGGTACTTTTTTTATATGACAATGTTCACACCCTGCTGGTCATCTTCCTGGATATCCTTGACAACAGCGTCAAGAAGGGCGGTTTCCGAGAGCTCTTCACCGGGGGAAACCCGGCACTCCATCCGGGTCAGCTGAAACCCATGGTGGTGTAATTTTTTTTCAAGCTGGGGAATCATGGTTTTTACCAACAGGGCAACGGCTTCGTTGGAAACCTTGACTATCCCTGAAATCTCCTTTTTCAGCACAGAACAGTCCATTCTTACCGGACCGATGCGGGACATGTTCAGCAGAAGGGATAGTTTGACCAACCGGTTCTCTTTTTTGTTTCGCTTCTCTTTTTCTTTTCCGAGGTCCAGAAAAAGCTGACCAGATGCCAGGGCATTGTCGGCAAAAACAGGAAAAGGGATCAGGTACCTGCCCGAATCGGAAGTGTGATGGTTGAGCAGCTGAAACTTTTCCATGGATTCGGCGAACTCCCTCAGCGGCTGCATCACACCGGGATCCTTTGCCGAAAAGGCAGAGGCAAGCCGTAAAGCCAGGGCCTTGAGATCCTGATCAACAAAGGTTTTTGCCGACGATTTTACAGCAGACAGGTTCTGGTTTCCGGCAAGCAGCGCCAGCTTTTTTTCCTGCAAAAGCCCGCTTCTATCCAGAAGACGGGGAAGAAAATCACCGTCTGGGCGGTCTGATGTCAATGCCGTGGAGAGGAGAAGGTCTTTAATGCGGGTCACATCCCCTGCATTGATCGCTTTTCCGGGCAGGGCGATGTCATTGAAGGATTTTTCGGATACCGGAAGTTTAATACCAGGATTTTTTTCGTCGCCCCCTTTCAGGGCAAGGAGGGTCTCTGCAAGCGTGTGCAGAGAAAAAAACGGGTTCTCTTTCGGCAAGGCGCCTGCCAGGGAGGAGATGGAGGATGTGGACAGAGAAGAACCAGAAATCAGCTTTAACACCTGGAGTCTGCCGTTTTCTGTCACCTTGAGCTGTATTGTTTCCCCCCTGGTAAGGTCCACCGAAACGTCAGCAAGGATTTTTTTCCCGGCAATGAGGAGTTCAGCCTTTCCAGGGGGGATGACAGTCAACACCTTTGCCTCGACGATCTGGTTTTTTTTCAACCCGGCAAGGGCTGTTCGCCCATTATTGTCCCGCCTGACACTTATTTCAGTTAGGGGCACTCCTGCCGGCCTTATCACCCCTGGTTCTCCATTTTAAGAAATTTCTGCTTGAGGTTGACAACCAGCTGGACCTCTCCCTTGGGCATGGCCAATTTTGATGCAATGGCTTCCATGCCGAAGCCCTGTGTATGAAGGTCGATGATCCGCTGCTGCTGATCAAAAACGTCTTCGTTGTCCCCCGGTTCTCCAAGGCTCCCGGCAAAACCAGTGGTGGAACGGTGATTGTCAGAAGGATTCCATAAGCCGGCAACATCCTGGCTGGCCGGTTCTTTCTGGGCCCTGTAAAGGGACTCTGCCCTGGAAAGAAGAAGATTTATACTGATGATGCGTGTATCCAGGGCATCGTTCACACCGTTGATGAGTTTCTTTTTCTCCTTGATCTGCTTGTCAAAACTCTTTGCCGCAGCGTCCGCTTCAACCACAAGGGGTTCGAGCATTTCAATGATGTCCCGGGCTGTCTTCCCCGCCTGGTCAGCGCTTTTGTTCTCGTTTCCGGGGGGAGTTGAGGGTTCTGTCCACTCTTTTTTTTCCGTGTTGACCCACTTGACCAGGCCAAGGAGAATCATCACAAAAATCAGGTCAATCACAAGCTGGGTGCAGACCCAGAATTCTGTGGAAAAGAATTCAATCATGCAATTGTGTTGAGCAGGCTACCGGTTGATCCATCGGCCTGTTTCCTTTTCAGTGTTTTTTTCTCTTTTTCCCGCTTCTCTCTTTCCCTTCTGTCGTTTTTTCTTTCTTTCCTGTCCTTTAATTTCTCAGCCTTTTCGGATTCCTGGACACTGCTCTTTGCGGCAGATTCCCTTGCAGCCTGCAGGCCTGCAAGCTGTTCAGGAAGCGGCTGATTGGGCCTGATATGGTGGGTGGCCTCATGGACAGCTCCTGACTGCTGGATTACAATATTCTGGCCTGGTATAGTTGCCATACAAACGACACCTCCTATCCAGTTTTAAATGCTGTAAATCTCACATCATCAATGTATTTTCCCGGCATAACCCTGTTCAAGGCATTTTTAACCGCTGCAAGCAGCTCTTTTTCGGAAACCGCCTTGTTCTTATCCGAACGGACAGCCTTTTTAAGAGCATCATACACGATATCCCGGTAAAGGGACATCTGTTTTTCCATCTCGTCAAGGGCCCTGCCGTTGGAATAATCAACGGAAAGGTCAACAGCAAGGTAGGCAAGGCTGTCCCCCGGAGAATCGGAAAGAACAACAAAACCATTCAGTTCGATGGTGCCGGGTTCCGATGTAACCACCGGTGGTTGAAGGTCTATCTCCACCGTATCCACACCACTGCCGATATTCTGTCCCGCCATGGCCGGGGAATCCGGCCTGTCCGATTCAGCCTTTCCCCCTGAACCGGCAAAGAGAAAAAAGTAGCCTGCCAGGCCCGACAGGGAAACCACCAGCATCACAACAGCCAGGAGCACCATTTTTCTGGCGCCAGACTGTTTTTTCTTTGTCGTTTCCCCATTCTTACTCCCGGCTTCTTCCTGGGCCTCTTCGAGAACGACCTGATGATCCTGGTCCTCCGCGTCCTCCTCCCAGTTCAAGGCATCTTCTTCCTCAAGCTCCCCCTCATCATCCACATCACCGAGGAGATCTTCGTCTTCTTCCTCCGATCCTCCGAGCAGGGAATCAATGTCTCCCTGGGAGATCAAGGATGATTCATCATCGGAATCATCAACAACCTCCTCGGCCGAATCCTCTAAAAGAGCATCGATTTCGTTCTGGCTGACATCTTCGGTGATCTCCTCCAGGGGATCCAAGTCCTCCTCCATTGCCGCGCCGGGATCCTGTTCAGGTTCAGGTTCTTCCAGGAAATCCTCTTCAGATTCGCCCTCCAAAGCGGCATCATCTTGGGCCATGAGCTGGTCAACGGTTTCCTGGGTGACCAGGCAGGCCTGGATATCCACGGCCTGTGCCTCGTCGATCACATCATCATTGTCCCCCCCAGTCTCCCGGGCTGTTCCTTGGGAACCACCATCATCGGGGAAGGCCGGCTCATCATTACTGTCATCTTCCTCTACAATATCCCCCGGGGGGCTGTTGCCGGTTCCGGCATCGGCGAGAAGGCTGTCAATATCGTCCTGGGAGACCAGTTCCTCTTCACCGGCGGCTTCTACCTCCTCCTCTTCTCCGGCGAGCCCCCCCGGTGCGCTGTCGCCGGTTCCGGCATCGGCAAGGAGGCTGTCAATATCGTCCTGGGAGACCAATTCCTCTTCACCGGCAGAAACCGCGTCTCCGCCACCCTCTTCTCCGCCGCCACTTTCTTTTTTTTCCGGTGTGCTGCTGTCTGGTCCGGTACCCTGCATGAGCCTGTCAATATCATCCTGGGAAACAAGGTCAAAGTCATCATCATCATCAGGCGAGGCCTCACCGCCCATGGAAGAACCGTTGAGAAGGCTGTCAATGTCGTCCTGGGAGAGTTCCCCCAGCTCGTCTTCATCACTGCCGGCA
>DATFJZ010000217.1:0-4008 GCA_035268945.1 Desulfobacteraceae bacterium
TTGCCGACACCTATACGGATCTGTTTAAAGATATGCTGGAAATTTTTGATGGAAAACAGATTGTCAGTCATATTGATTCCGATATTTCCATTGTTTTGTATCCCCTGCCGCTTTTTCCTATCATGGTTTGCTATTGGCGGCCGGAGGATGGTCTTGAGTCTAATCTTCATATCTATTTTGATGATACCTCCGATGATAATCTTGACATTGAATCCATCTATACGCTTTGCGAAGGTGTTGCGTTGATGTTTGAGAAGATTTCCCTGCGGCATTGTGCTTCATAGGGGTATTCATAAGACAGACCTTGTTACTGCAGGGTTTTTAAGAAGGTTCCGGCTTGTGTGATTCCCTCTTCCTCAACGATTCTTATGGTCTGGGATCCGATGACGGCGATGTCGGCTTTTCCCTTGAGATAGGCCACGTCCCGTTTGTCTTTGACACCGAATCCCACGGCAATGGGGAGGTGTGTGGCCCTGCGGCACCGTTGGAGGTAATGGCCGAGATCGTCGGAGAACTCGGTGGTCTTGCCTGTGACCCCTTTTCTCGCCACGCAGTAGATAAATCCGTCGGAACTGGCGGCCAGGTATTGCATGCGCCGGTCACTGGTCGTTGGGGAGAAGATGTGAACGGGGCAGAGGTGGTTCTCTTTCATGGCGGCAATGTACGCTTTGCCCTCTTCCGGGGGAATGTCCGGCACAATGGCTCCCCTTATATTAATATCGGCTGTTTTCCGGGCAAATTGGGAAAAACCGTACTGGAAAAGGGTATTGGCATATCCCATGAAGAGGAAGGGAATATCAAACCGCCGGGCAGCGGTCCTGGCAAATTCGAAACATTTTTCAACGGTTGCCCCCCCTTCCAGGGCCTTCTGGTTGGCGTTGAGGATCACGGGACCGTCGGCCATGGGTTCTGAAAAGGGAATCTGGAGCTCCATCAGGTCCACACCGGCATTGACCATCTCTTCAACCATTGCCATGGAGGCTTCAAAGGAGGGGTAGCCCATGACAATATGGGTCATCAAGAGGATCTCTTTTTGTTTGCGCTTTGCTTTGATGTACGATTCAACCATGGTATGCCTCCGCCTTTTTCTTGATAAATGTTTTCCATTCCGGATCGTCAAAGGCGTCGGCAATGGTGAAAATATCCTTGTCCCCCCTGCCGGACTGATTGATGATGATGCTCTCCTCCCTGGAAAGGGCGCCGGCCTCCCTGAAGGCCCCTGCAAAGGCGTGGGCCGATTCCAGGGCGGGGATGATCCCCTCTTTTCCCATGGTCAGCTGCATGGCATGGACCACCTCCTGATCCGTGGCCCCTTCAAACCGGGCCTCTTGCTGGTCATGCATCTTTGAGAGGATGGGAGAGACCCCCACATAATCCAGGCCGGCGGCAATGGAGTGGGTCTCGTTCATCTGGCCGTCTTTGTTCTGGAGGAAATAGGTCTTGTACCCCTGGGCGATCCCCGGGGAGGCATCATTGGAGCAGAGCCGCAGGGCGTGCTCTCCCGAGTCAGCCCCCCTTCCGGCGGCTTCGATGCCGACAAGTTCCACAGGATCGTCCAGGAATCCGGAAAAAATGCCCATGGCATTGGAACCGCCGCCAACACAGGCATACACCCTGGAAGGGAGCCTCTTTTCCACGGCCAGGATCTGCTTTCTTGCCTCCCTGCCGATGATGGACTGGAAAAAGCTCACCATCTCGGGAAAGGGGTGGGGACCGCAGGCCGTTCCCAGAACGTAGTGGGTGGTGTCCATATTGCTCACCCAGTCCCGGAACGCCTCGTTGATGGCATCCTTTAAAATTTTTGTTCCGTCCCGGACAGGGACCACCGTGGCACCGAGCTGCTCCATCCAGAAGACGTTGGGTCTCTGGCGCATCACATCCTTCTCTCCCATGTAGATGGTGCAGTCAAACCCGAATTTTGCCGCCATGGTGGCCGTTGCCACACCGTGCTGCCCGGCCCCTGTCTCGGCGATCACCCGTTTTTTGCCCATTTTTTTTACCAGCAGCCCCTGGCCCATGACATTGTTTGCCTTGTGGGCCCCTGTGTGGTTGAGATCTTCCCTCTTGATATAGATCTTCGCCCCGCCAAAGTGGTCCGTCAGGTTGCCGGCAAAGGTCAGGGGGGTGGGGCGGCAGGAGTAGGAAGCCATGAGCTCTTTGTATTCCTGCCAGAACAGGGGATCTTTTTTTACGCTGGTGAACATCTCTTCGAGCTCGTCAAATGTGGCAACCAGGATTTCCGGCAGAAACGCACCGCCATACTTTCCAAAATATCCCCTGTTTTTCATTTGCTGATTTTCCTTATGCTTTGTTTGTTTTCTCTCCCGACACATCGTCCGGGCAAAAGGATGCATCTTCTTCCCCGGATCCTCAGAAAGACGCCATTTTTGCCCGGTTTCCAATACCCATGCCTTATGGTTACGTTTATACATTTCTTTTGGGTCTTTTGCAATAAGCTCTTTTGAGGGCTCTTATTCGGTTCCCATAAAAAAAAGTGGATCATTGAGTTTCAGGTTTTTTGATCCTGAAAAACAGGGCATAGAGAACCGGCACCACCACAAGGGTGAGGATGGTGCCGAAGGTGAGGCCGCCCATGATGGTGACGCTCATGCCCCGGTAAAAAGGGTCGGTGATCAGGGGGGTCATGCCCAGCACGGTGGTCATGGCGGCCATGAGAACCGGCCGAAGACGGCTCACCGATGAATCCAGAATCGCCTCCGCTCCCGCTTTGCCCCGGGAGATGTCAAGGTCGATCTGGTCGATGAGCACCACACCGTTTTTAATGAGCATGCCGGAGAGGCTCAAAAACCCCAGCAGGGACATGAACCCGAAGGACTGGCCTGCCCCGAGTAGCCCTGCCGTGACCCCTATCAAGGCCAGGGGCAGGCAGAGGAAGATAATCAAAGGCTGGCGAAGGGCATTGAACAGCATGATGACCGTCACCACCATGGCAAGGAAAAAGACAGGCACCAGCTTCAACAGGCTCTCCCTGGCCTCCCCGGACTGTTCGTGCTCCCCGCCCCACTCCATTTTATACCCATGGGGCAGGGCGATCTTTTCCATGGCGGGTTTCAGCCGCTGAAACAGGACACTGGCATTGCCCCGGGCCGGGTCGCAGAGGGCCGTGATGGTCCTTACCCTGTTTTTCCGTTTAATCATGCTGTGCTGCCACCTCGTTTCAAATCCCGTAACGATCTGGGCAAGGGAGACGCTTTTACCCGTGGCCGGGCTCATGATCTGGACACTCTTGATGGTATCCACATCTTCTGCCCTGTTTCCCCTGTATTTTACAAAAATAGGAAGCAGGTCGTTTTCCTGCCGGAACACCCCGACAGCTTTTCCGGAAAAGGCCGTGGCCAGGCTGCTGGCAATCATCGGTCGGGTGATCCCCAGTCGCCTGGCCTTGGCCTCTGAAACAACGGGCACTAGCACCTTGACCTTCTGCCGCCAGTCATCCTTGATGTTGATGGCAAGGGGGTCTCTGGCCATGATCGCCTGGGCCTCTGCCGACAGCTGCCGGAGCACTTTCGGGTCGTCTCCGCTGAATCTCACCTCGATGTCAGATCCCGAAGCAGGCCCCCGGACAAATTTTTTCAGCCTCACCTCGGCATTGGGGAAGTTGTCTTGAAAATAGGTGGCGCTGGTCTTGATCATGGCATCGATTTTGTTGTAATCCTTGACACTGACCAGCAGCTGGCCAAAGCTGGTGTCCGGCATTTCCTGGTCATAGGTGAGGAGAAACCGCAGGGCCCCCTGGCCGACAAAGGTGTCCACCGCCTCGACATTGTCAAGACTTGAAACCCATTCCTGGGCCTTTTCAAGGTCCGATGCCGTTTCGTTGATGTGGGTGCCTTCGGCCCGCCAATAATCGATGAGAAACTGGGGGCGGCTGGATTTGGGAAAAAAGCTCTCCTCCACAAAGGAGAAGCCGTATAGGGAGAGCATGAGCAGGCAGAGCATCACAGCCGTGGTCTGGACCTTGTGCCCAAGGCAGGCAGCAAGAAACCG
>DATFJZ010000218.1:0-5123 GCA_035268945.1 Desulfobacteraceae bacterium
TCTTCTTTTTTACGGCCCTTTATTACTGGCGAAAACTCTTCTGCAACGGATTGAGGATCTATGCAGGGATTTTTCTCTTTGTTTACTGGTTCATCTCCCCCCAGAGTGTTTTGCTTTGCCCCCTGAGGATCCTTTCCGAAATCCTCCTGACTGCCGGGGTCTTTCTCTTCTGGAACCGGTATGAAGGCCTCAAACAGAAAGCCCTCACCCCCGGAGAGAAATACATCAACTGGGCAACCAAGGCCCTTGTCCTGGCCGGTTTATTTCTCGAGCTTGCCGGTTACACCCATTTCACCTCCTGGTGGTACACCTCCCTGGGGCTTTCCATGGTCGTTGCCTGCCTCTGCGGTATTCTATACTACGCCATTGCCGATATTGACAAGAAGTTCATTGACAGATTTGAACCCGAATCCAAAAAATCCTTTGGCATCTCCTATCCCCTCTACTGGATGCTGTCCAATGCGATCTATTTCCTCATCACCGCTTTTGCCCTTGTGGGCATCGCTTTTTCCTGGGGAACAGGGGAGGCCTTTCTAAGGGGAAGCGCCCTTGTTTTCACCAAACAGATTCCCATCGGCAATGCTTCTTTGAGCCTTTCGGGAATCGTCGCCGCCCTGGTGGTCATCGTGCTCACCTATCTTTTGGTGTGGTTCTGGAAAAAGCTCATGGACGAACACATTCTAAAGGAGAGCGGTCTTTCCACCGGGGCACGGGACTCGATCATCACCATTTCCGTCTATCTGGTATGGACCGGGGGCATCCTGATCAGTCTCGGCGTTCTGGGGCTGAACACCACCTCCATGGCCTTTGCCTTTGGTGCCCTGGGTATCGGGCTGGGGTTCGGACTCCAGAACATTTTCAACAATTTCATCAGCGGTTTGATTCTCCTCTTTGAACGTCCCATCCAGGTGGGGGACGTTGTTGAAGTGGGGGGCAACTGGGGGGAGGTAAAGAAAATCAATGTCCGGTCCACCCTGGTCCAGACCTACACCAACGCCTCACTGATCATCCCCAACTCGGAGTTCATCAGCGCCCAGGTCACCAACTGGAGCCACTCGGATCAAAAAGTAAGGCGGGACCTTCCCGTGGGCGTTGCCTATGGCTCTGACACGGAACTGGTCCAGCAGCTGCTGCTCAAGGCAGCCGACAATGTCAAGGAAGTTCGCAACACCCCGTACAGACCGGCGGTTCAGTTTATCAATTTCGGGGACAGCTCTCTGGATTTCAGGCTGAGATTCTGGTCTGTCCTGGACGATTTCGTTGCCGGTGAAAGCCGTTTGAGGTTTGAAATCGACCGCCTTTTCCGGGAGAACAATATACAGATCCCCTTTCCCCAGCGGGATATTCACCATAAAACCACTTATTTTCCAACCGATGCATCCGGGGAACGTCCATGAAAGAGACCTACCGATGTCTGCGGTACACTATCCGTTACAAAACCAGGTCCGGGTGGAGTTTTCACCTTCCCCTGCCCTTCAGCGGTTAGGGCCATGGAAAAAATAAAATTCACCATAAGTCTTGTCTTTTTGCCCGTCTTCTTCGTTGCATCAATGGGCACATATTTACCTGGGAAAAACCCGGAAATTTCAGTGAACAGGATCGATATCCCAGGGCTCAGGTTGTCCGATCACATCCCCGTTGTCCGGGATTTCTCCCGGGCAGCTTGAGGAAAAAAACAGATGACTCTATGGAACACGGCGTTCATTGCTGTTTTGTACATTTACATCTTTGTGGTAATCATCTACCTGCTCCTGGAAAACCGGGAGACGTCCACCACCTTTTCATGGCTGCTGGTGTTTATCTTTCTGCCCTTTGCCGGTGTTGTCCTCTACTTCCTCTTCGGCAGAGGGCTGAAAAAAAAGACCCGCAACTCCCTAGTCCGGCAGGACCTTGTCAACCGGCTTGCCAGCACCCACGATCAACTCATCCAGCAGCAGAAGCATGAGAGTGAACGCCTCCAGACCCGGGACAGCTCTTCAAAACATCGAAAACTCAACCGCCTCCTGTATCAGAATTCCGACTCGGTCCTGACCCGCTTCAACTCGGTACAGCTCTTTTTCAACGGTAAAGAAAAATTTGATGTGCTCATCGACGACCTGGAAAAGGCAGAAAACCACATTCACATGGAGTATTTTATCTGGAAGTATGACCGCCTCACCGAGCGGGTGGTGGATGTGCTCAGAAAAAAGGCCGCAACAGGGGTAAAAATCAGGATACTGTACGACACCGTGGGAAACCACCTGCCAGGGCGATACCTGAAACGACTGCGACGCTTTGGCATAGAGATCTATCCCTATTACAACTTCCTCTCTTTGCTGAAGCTCCACACCCTAAACTACCGAAACCACCGGAAGATGATTATCATTGACGGCATCACCGGCTACCTGGGCGGAATGAACATGGGAGAGGAGTACATCAACGGCGGAAGACGGTTTCCTGCCTGGCGGGACACCCATATCCGGATACAGGGAGAATCCACGGCTGTCCTCCAGGAGATCTTTGCCGTAAGCTGGACCAACACCTCCGAAGAGACCCTTGACATGGAAGCCCTGGCCCCTGCCCAATACCCGGCCCTGGAGAACCGGCACATCCAGGTGACGGCTTCAGGGCCCGATTCCCAGTGGGAATCCATTAAACAGCTCTATTTTTTGCTGATCTCCTCGGCCGAGCAGTCCATTTTCATTCAGACCCCCTATTTCATTCCCGATGCCAGCATTGTCATGGCACTGAAAACAGCTGCCCTGAGCGGCATTGATGTGCGGATCATGCTCTCCGGATGGATCGACAAGCACCTTCCCTACTGGGCCGCTGTCACATACCTGAAACCCCTCCTGGAAGCCGGGGTAAGTTTTTTTTACTATACAGGGGGATTCATGCACGCCAAGACCATTGTGGTGGATTCCCAGACCTGTTCCATCGGCACGGCCAACATGGACATTCGAAGCTTCGCCCTCAACTACGAACTCAACGCCCTGATCTATGATGAAACCATTGCCAGAACCCTGGCGGAGATGTTCATTGCCGACCTGGAGGCCTCCCGGGAATTTACCCTGGACCATTATGACGACATTCCCCGGCTGACGCAGCTGAGAAACAGTCTGGCAAAGCTCTTTGCTCCCCTGCTGTAAAAGTTCGTTGCCTTGAGTCTTGCCTTTTGATATAGCTTGGGTCAAAAATGCAGAAAAGAAGTAAAGAGACCAGTTACAAAGGAAACCCTTCGATGGATATGCAGACGGAATATATTGATGATGGCACCAATTTCCATAAAATTGACCCAATGTTCATCAATCCGGAAAATCTGGTAAATTTTTCCATTTTTGAAAAAATGCGCCACCAGGACGGCCTGTTCAGGTTCCGCTGCCTTCTGGTGGACCCTGAATCCATAACAAAAGAGAGGCTGATGAAACTGCTCGCATCCTGGCAGGATGTGTTTATCCATGAGCGGCAGAAACACCATTACAATGCCTACCTCAAAGAGAACCTGGCCTATATACTCGACCACAAAGAAATCGAGATGTCAAAAAAGACCAGCACTTTGACCGATCTCTCCATGGATGTTGTCAAAAAGGCCTTTGAGACCAATTTCGGTGTTATCAAAGAGGCCGGAAAGGCGTTGGCCAGAATTGAAGCCCTTATCTCCCAGGCCATCACCTTTGTTTCGGACATCAACTCCCTGAACGGTTTGGCAAAACTCATCGGCCATGATTATGACACCCATGCCCATTCCATCAAGGTGGGCTGGCTCATGGCCGTTTTCATCAATGGCAACCAGGATCTGTTTGACATCCAGTCCAAAGAGGAATTACGCCAGCTCCTCGTCCAGACGGCAGTATCAGGCCTGCTCCATGATATCGGCAAGGTCAAGATTCCGAACAACGTTCTCAATAAAAAAGGGAAACTGGACAATATGGAGTATATACTTGTCCAGTCCCACACCGCCTATTCAATGAGCCTTCTCTTTAATTCCGGCATTTCAAACCTCTCCATGCAGGCGATTCTGTATCACCATGAAAATGAAGACGGCAGCGGTTACCCCTGCGGGCTGAGCCAGGAAGATATCCCCTTGATAGCCAAGATCTGCCACATTGCAGATGTTTTTGATGCGCTAACGTCAAAACGGGACTACAAGGAGGCAAAACCGCCCTTTGAAGCCTTGAAGATCATGACAGGACAGAACCCCTTTCTCGACACCCTGCTGCAGTTTGAAAAAGAGGCGAGGGAAAACACCAGAACCCCGGTAACCACCCATGTCAGGGACAGCTATGATGCCAGGCTCCGCCGACTCCGGGAGAGAGAGATGCTGGAAGCCGAAGCCCAGAAAAGAGTCGAAGCCCGTATGAAGATCAGGGACAGGGGAATGGCCCACTGCTTTAACCCGGACCTTTTAAAACGGTTCATCTATACCTTGAACCGGTCTGAAAGCTTCCAATTGTCAGGATTGCTATGACCCACCCTGCCCCAGGGGATAGGGCCCTGTCAACGGCAGACGGCCCAACAGCCGTCAAGGCCAGGATGGCCCCTGAAACCATACTGGGCTGCCTGGCTGTGTTTGGGTCTGCCTTCTTTTTTTACCTGGCCACGGTGATTATCAAGTGGGCGGCTCTGGCGGGGCTGGAGATCGATGCTGCCATGTTTGTCTTTTCCCGTTTTTTGCTGGGCTTTTTGACCGTTATCGCCGTAATGTTCTTCCAGAAGAGAAACCTATTGGTGAAAAAAAAACGGCTCCTGGTGGGCAGGGCCGTTGGCAACGCCCTGGCGGTCTATTGTTTCTTCAAGGGGGTTGACGCAACCTGGGTGGCCCAGGCCAATATCCTCAACATGACCTACCCGCTGTTTATCTCTGTTTTTTCATGGATTTTTTTTAAGGAACAGCGTGATTTCACGGCAATTTTCATCGTGATCATCGCCTTTTTCGGCGTGGTGCTGATCATGGCACCGGACAGGATGGCCTTTACCCTCAACTCCCTCTGGGGGCTGGCTTCGGGGCTTTTTGCAGCCGTCGGCCTGATCTACCTGAACCTTTCGAGACAGGTCCACGACACCAACACCACCCTGTTTTTCATGTTCAGCCTTGGCGGCCTGCTGGTCTTATGTCTGTTTTTCAACAAGCTCAGCATCCCCGG
>DATFJZ010000219.1:0-3912 GCA_035268945.1 Desulfobacteraceae bacterium
TGTTTATCAATGATGATGAATCCGGTCTGCACCACGACTATGACATCTGGCTTGAACGGCTCGCCCCCCACGAACCGGTGTCCCAGTACCGGCACAATGCCGGGGAAGACAATGCCGAAGCCCATATGAAACGGCAGATCATGGGCAGGGAGAGCGTGGTCGCCATTACCGGGGGGCAGCTGGATTTTGGCACCTGGGAACAGATTTTTTACGGTGAATTTGACGGCAGACGAAAAAAACGGGAAAGACCATTGCCCCCTTGAAACCAAAAAAGCCCTTCAGGATCTATTAAAATCCATGAAGGGCCTCTATATATTGAATGGTACCGAAGAGGAGACTTGAACTCCTACGCCTTGCGGCACTAGATCCTAAGTCTAGCGTGTCTACCAATTCCACCACTTCGGCAAAGCTGCTGATTTGTGTGGTGCCGAAGGGGAGATTCGAACTCCCACGAACGTACATTCACTTGTCCCTGAAACAAGCGCGTCTACCGATTCCGCCACTTCGGCTGCCACTTTTCAAACTCAAAAAAACATTGCTTTGCAACAACAGGTATTATATATATATTTGTTTGTGGGCTTTGTCAAGCTCAATATTTTCAAAAAAGGCAAAAGGAACTATGGAATTAATAGAAGATATTGAAAAAATTAAAAAACCTTTCACTAAAGCCGTTGTTACCATCGGCAACTTTGACGGTGTACACAAGGGCCACCAGGCTCTGTTTCGTCAGATTATTGAAAAGGCGGAACACATAGGCGGAATATCTGTTGTCATCACCTTCGAGCCCCACCCCTTAAGGGCCCTGGGACACAACGGACCGCCGTTGATCACCCGGAAAGACCAGAAAATCGAACTGATAGCTGCTGCCGGCATTGACGTACTGATCTGCATCCCTTTTACAAAGGTTTTTGCCGCCATAACGGCCCAGAGCTTTATCCATGATTTTCTCCTGGAAAAAATCGGAACGGCTGCAGTGGTTGTGGGGCCGGACTACTCCTTTGGCAAAGGAAGAGAAGGCAATATTGACCTCCTCCGAAAAGCCGGCAAAGAAAAGGGGTTTGAGGTGATTATCCCGGACTGGATCACTGATACGGAAACAAAGACCGAAAGGATCAGCAGCACCAAAATTCGCGAGCTTGTCATGGAAGGACGGGTTGCAGAAGCGCCAAAATACCTGGGCAGGCCCTACCAGATACGGGGAAAGGTGGTAAAAGGAAGGGAAAGGGGCGGCTCCCAGCTGGGGTTTCCCACGGCAAACATCAAGCTCCACGATGAGATCTGCCCCAAAACAGGGGTCTATGCGGTCACCATCGAAACCGGGCAGGGAACGTTCAACGGGGTGGCCAATATCGGCTACAGCCCCACCTTTGATGACCACATTTTCACCATCGAAGTCCACCTCCTGGACTTTTCCGGGGACCTTTACAACACGAGAATACGGGTCAACATGATCAAACGACTGAGAAGCGAGAAAAAATTCTCCGGCATTGAAGAGCTTTCCCGGCAGATTCAAAAGGACATTGACCAGGCAAGGAAGCTTCTTGCCTGAAATCAATGCCGTTCACCGCTTTTGACAGCATGAAAGCCCCTGGCAACACCACTGGCTCTTTACACCTGCAAATTTAAACACAATAAAAAGTGAAAACCATGGCCATACTTGAAATCATAGAATACCCTGCACCATCCCTTTTACAGGAATCCCTGCCCGTTGAGACCATCGATGACACCCTGAAAACACTGGTAAAGGACATGGGGGAGACCATGTTTGACGCCCCCGGTGTCGGGCTGGCAGCCCCCCAGGTGGGAAAGAACATAAGGCTTATCGTGTACAACCCCCTTGCCGGCAGCTCCGATGAAACAGAAGCCATCCCGGAAGAAGAGCAGGAAACCCCGGAGAAGAAACTCCCCGAGCAGGAATTCAGGGCCATTGTCAACCCTGAAATAACGGCAGCATCGGGAAGTATTGTTTCGGAAAAAGAGGCCTGCCTCAGCGTTCCCGATTACAGTTCCGATGTCAAACGGTTTGAAACCGTTACGGTCAAGGGGTTGGACCTTGACGGCACAGAGATTGATTTTGAAGCCCACGGCATCCAGGCCATTATCATGCAGCACGAAATTGACCACCTGGACGGCACCCTCTATATCGACAGAATCAGCGCTCTGAAGCGAAATATGTACAAAAAAAAGATAAACAAAAAACGCAAGGCTTCAAAATAAGGGACACAAGAGCATTGGAAAAAAAATTCAACATCGTTTTCATGGGCACCCCGGACTTTGCCGTGCCCCCCCTTGAGGCCCTTGCCCGTTACCATTGCCATATCAGCCTTGTCATCACCCAGCCGGACAGACCCAAAGGCCGGGGAAAAAAGATGATGCCGCCGCCGGTGAAAACAGCGGCCACGCAACTGGGACTCGAGGTGATCCAGCCCGAATCCATGAAAGAGGAGCAGGTTGTGGAGAGACTCAAGGCCCTCAAACCGGACCTTTTCGTTGTGGTGGCCTTCGGGCACAAACTCTCAAACGAGCTCCTTGCCATCCCAAGGCTCTACCCCGTCAATATCCACGCCTCCCTGCTGCCCCGTTACAGGGGCTCTTCACCCATACAGGCGGCGATCCTCAACCGGGACAAGGAGACTGGGGTGACCACCATGGTCATGGACCAGGGACTTGACACCGGCGACATGCTCCTCTCTGCCAAAACCCCCATTGCCGTGGATGAAACCGCAGCGACCCTCCACGAACGGCTGGCCGCCATGGGGGCCGACCTGATCATTGAAACTTTTGATGCCATTGCCGCCGACACCATTGTACCCCGGCCCCAGGACCACGACCTGGCAAGCCACGCCCCCATGCTCAAGAAAAAGGATGGCAGAATCGACTGGCACCTTGCACCGGAAGAGATCCACGCCCTTGTCCGGGCCATGACTCCCTGGCCAGGAACCTTCACCTTTTTAGACACCCGGCGCATCAAGGTCTTTGCCGTAAAAGAAGGGAAACAGGAGAGCGACCTTGCACCGGGAACCATCATCTCCTGGGACGAAGAGGGGATCCACGTTGCCGCCGGAAAGGGGTCTGTGACCATACTGGAACTCATGGGGGCCTCAGGGAAAAGGCTGACAGCAGGCCAGTTCCTCCAGGGTAACAGGCTTGAGCCGGGTGAACGGCTTGGATAAAAAAGAGACAAAACCAACGACCGTTGGCAACGAAGCCCGAGAGACGGCAATGGCGGTCCTGGTGGAAACCGAAAAGAACCGAATCACCCTGGACAGGGCCCTTGCCCGTTTTTCACAACGGATGGACAGGCTCTCAAAACGGGACAGGGGCCTTGCCAACAGCATCATTTACGGCACACTGCGGTGGCAGGGACACCTGGACTGGATCATCATCGCCTTTTCCACCCGGAGACTGGACCAGATGGCATTGGAGGTACGCTGCCTGATTCGCACGGCCCTGTACCAGATTGTCCACATGGACAGGATCCCCGTTTCCGCCGCCGTAAACAGCGCCGTTTCCATTGCCCGGAAAACCGCCGGGAAACCGGCGGCGGGGTTTGTCAACGCCCTGTTGAGAAAAGCGGGACACCATCACACCACCGTTGCCCTGCCCGACAGAAAAACAGACCCGGCCCTCTTCATGGCAGCGGCAAAGTCCCTGCCCCTGTGGCTGACCAAGCTGTGGATCCGGCAGTTCGGGGTTGAAAAGAGCCTGACGATCTGCGATGCCATCAACCAGGTACCTGCTATCACGGTCCGGACCAACACCTTGAAAATCCAGCCCAAAGAGCTTGCCGCACGGCTTGAAGAAATCACCGCCGATCCGACACTGACCCGATACGCCGCCACGGGCGTGTCGTTTTCCAAGCCTGCCCTGCCCATTGCAGAGATGAAACCCTTTAAACAGGGGCTGTTCCAG
>DATFJZ010000220.1:0-3480 GCA_035268945.1 Desulfobacteraceae bacterium
AATGGATAAACAGAACAAATACACCGTATCCCACGCTCCGTTCTGGCATGATGGGGATACCATATCAAAAATGAATCTCAATATCATGGCAGCAGCTGTTCCTGCGGTTCTCTTTGGTATCGTCCGGTTCGGCATGCCCGCCCTGGGTGTTCTGACCCTGGCCATATCAACGGCCATGCTCTGGGAGCTGCTGTTCAATGTGATCTCCCGTAGAACCATCACCATTGGCGACTATGACGCTGCCCTGACAGGACTGCTCTTTGCCATGATGCTTCCGGTGACAGCGCCATGGTGGGTTGTGGTCACCGGCACCTTTGTGGCCGTTGTTGTGGGAAAACAGATCTACGGGGGCATCGGAGCCACCCCTTTCAGCCCCGCCCTGACAGGCATTGCCATCTTGATGGTCTCGTGGAAGGGTTTTTTTGACTTTGACTCACAACTTGTCAACTACGATTTCGGATTTACCGCCCTTGCCCCGCTGGTCGCCCTGAAACACCAGGGGGTTGCTGCGGTTGACCTCTTTCCCCTTTCCGATCTTATCATGGGAAAAGAGATCGGTGCCATCGGCACCGTGTGCGGCGCCGGCCTGATTGTCGGGGGGATCTACCTGATCCTCAGGGGATACATCCGCTGGGAGATCTCCCTTGCCTATATCGCCGGCATCATTGTCACCGCAATGATTTTCCACCTTACCGCCCCGAATCACTATGCCGGCCCCATGTTCCACCTGTTTGCCGGATATACACTGATGGGCGCCTTTTTCCTTGCAACGGAAAATTCCTCGTCTCCGGTCAATTTCGTCCCCATGCTGATCTACGGCGCCATGGGAGGAATCATGACAATCCTCATTCGAAACATCGGCGTATATCCAGACGGCACGGTATTTGCCGTTCTGTTGATAAATTTAATTAACCCGCTCATTGACAAAATCAGACCAACGGCTCTGGGAAGGGGTGTGAACAATGCGTGAAATGATAAGCATGGTTGTTGTCCTGACGGTGTTGAGCGCCTTTGCAGGAGGCCTGCTTGCCGCTGTTAAATCCGGAACAGAAAAACGAATTGAAAACCAGATTCTCAAATTTCAAAAAGCACCGGCCATCCGACAGATCCTCAGTGACGTGGCCAATGACCCCATGAAGGACAGGTTCAAAATCCAGGACAAGGACCAGAGCATCACCTTTTTCGTGGGAAAACAGGAGAACAGCACCGCGGTTGCCTTTGAAACAAAGGGCAAAGGGTACGGCGGTGATATCGGCCTCATGGTGGGCATAGACCTCGGTTCCGACGAGGTTGTCGGCATGAGGGTCACCACCCACGCGGAGACCCCCGGCTTAGGCTCCAGGGCCAAGGACGATACCAGTTTTGTATCCCAGTTTGCAGGGCTCTCCATCAAGGAGGCGGTGTTTGCGGTAAAGAACAACGGCGGCGATATCAACGCCATGTCCGGCGCCACCGTCACCTCCAAGGGGCTCTGTGTTGCCGCAAGCCGGGCACAAGAGCTCTACCTGGAGTTAAAACCTGAAATCAACCAACAGATCAAACAACTGGCCAATTAGGAGACAACGTTATGGCACAATCCATGGCAAAAGAGTTTACCAAGGGCCTCTGGGCTGAGATCCCCCTCTTCAGGCTTGTTCTGGGACTCTGTCCCGCCCTTGCTGTAACAAAAACCGTTGAAAACGGGATAGGGATGGGGCTTGCAACCACATTTGTACTGATCTGCTCCAACCTGCTGGTATCCCTTTTACGGAACATCATACCGCCAAAGGTGAGAATCGCCTGTTACATCGTCATCATTGCCACCTTTGTCACCGTGGTGGAGCTTGTGATGCAGGCCTTTACCTACCAGCTCTTCCTCCAGCTGGGCATCTTTATCCCCCTGATTGTTGTTAATTGTCTCGTGCTCGGAAGGGCCGAGGCCTTTGCCGGGAAAAATCCCGCCCACCTTGCCGTGGCCGACGGCGTTGGCATGGGAGTGGGTTTCACCCTGGGGCTGGGTGCCCTTGGTGCTGTCAGGGAGTGCCTTGGTGCAGGGACCCTTCTGGGGTCACCGGTTTTCGGCCCGGACTTTCAACCGTTTACATTCATGGTTGAAGCTCCCGGGGCATTTATGGGGCTTGGACTGATGCTCTGCCTGATGAACCTGGTCGGTAAGAAATAAAAGGAGACAACGAAAATGGCTGATTATTTTGTTCTTGCCATAAGCTGCATATTTGTTAACAATATTGTCCTGGCCCAGTTTCTTGGAAACTGCCCGTTTCTCGGCACATCGAAAAAGATGGAGACCGCCGTGGGCATGGGCATGGCCGTTGTGTTTGTCCTTGTCATGGCAGGCATCATTACCTGGATAACCGACACCTATCTGTTAAAACCACTGGATATCGAGTTCTTGCGGACTCTGTCGTTTATCCTTGTCATCGCCTCCCTGGTGCAGTTTGTGGAGATGTTCCTGAAAAAAAGCATCCCGGCCCTCTACGCCGGCCTTGGCATCTTTCTTCCCCTGATCACCACCAATTGCGCCGTCATGGGTGTCTGCCTGATCAACATCAATGAGGAGTATACATTTCTCCAGTCCCTGGTAGCTGCCTTCAGTTATGCCGTGGGTTTTGGCCTTGCGCTGGTTCTGTTTGCAGGTCTCAGGGAACGTATCGACATTGCAAGGGTGCCCAAACCGCTCCAGGACACGTCCATCGGTCTTGTCACAGCCGGGATGATCGCCCTTTCGTTTTTTGCCTTTAAAGGAATGGTATAACCAGAAGGAGATATCATGGCTGAAGCTCTCTTGTTCATGCTGGGACTTGGCGGCGTGTGTGGCCTGGTTTTAAGCTTTGCTTCCAAACTATTTTACGTGTATGAAGACCCGAGAATCGCAGAGGTTGAGAACAACCTGGCCGGCGCCAACTGCGGTGGCTGCGGATATGCCGGCTGTTCTGCTGCTGCCGAGGCCGTTGTTACGGGCGAGGCATCCCCCAGCGTCTGTGTCATTTCAAGCGCCGAGGGAATAACAGCGGTAGCCGCCATCATGGGCATGGATCCGGGGACGGCGGAAACCCCCCACGCCTACAATATGTGTGATGGTGGTGTCAGGGCCGCTGACAAATACCACTACATGGGGGTGACCTCGTGTAAAGCCATGGCCGTGGTGTTCGGTGGAAAAAGGGAATGCCACATCGGATGCATCGGCCTTGGCGACTGCGTCAAGGCGTGTCAGTTCGATGCCGTTCACATGGGCAGGGACGGACACCCCGTGGTGGATGATAACCGATGTGTGGGGTGCGGCGCCTGCCAGCACGCCTGCCCAAAGGACATCATCGAAGTCAAGAACATGTCCGAAAAGCTCTTGAAATTCAACCAGAAAAACGATCCCCTGGCCCCCTGCGCCCAGACCTGCCCCGCTGAAATCAACATCCCCAAGTACATCCAGCATATCAAAAACCGGGAGTACCTTGCAGCGGTCCAGACCATCCGCCTGAGAAACCC
>DATFJZ010000221.1:0-8476 GCA_035268945.1 Desulfobacteraceae bacterium
CTCCACCGACAATACCGCCGACAATGATCATATCCATGGTTCCTCCTCTTTTAGGAATCGGTTTTTAATAACTTACCCTTTTCAAAATACACCAGCGTTGGAGAACGGCTTATTTCGATTCTAAAATGGGAACGTTATTTCAGACTCATTCCTTAGGCTGTCAAAACTATTTTTAAATCGTGATCCTTGATGCAATCTGGTAAAAAAGCGTTGAAAGGGTAAAGGCAAAGACCGTATTAAACACAATGGAAAAAGCACCCCATTTCCATGTTCCTGTCTCTTTTGCAATACAGACCACTGTCACAAAACAGGGGGCGTAAAAAATGGTGAAAAGGATCAAACTGAAGGCCGTCACAGGACCCCATCCGTCTGCGGCCTGGAGCCTGGCTGCCAGGGAGCCTGTTGTTTCCGGGTCCACCTCTCCCAGGGAGTAGGCAGTACCAAGGGTTGAGACCACCACCTCTTTTGCGGCAAATCCGCCCACAAGGCTGATGTTGGTGCGCCAGTCGAACCCGGCCAGCCGGGTGATTCCCTCCAGAGAGGTGCCGATACGCCCGGCAATGGAATTTTTCAACCGGGCCTGCCCCTCGTCCAGCTCCACCCGGGTAAGGGCGGCTTTCACCGCCCTGGCCCTGGGGGACAACTGCTCGTTGTCCAGGGTCTCTACCCGGGTCAGGGTTTGTGCCGGCACATCTGCGGTGATCCTGGCCCGCTGCTTGTCAAAATGGTCTTTCTCAGCCCCGTCCAGGCCTGGAAAGGTCATCATGGCCCACAGAACAATGGAGATGCCGAGAATCACCGTTCCGGCCTTTTTCATGTACTGCCAGGTCCGCTCCCAGGTGTGGATCAACAGGCCCTTCACCGTTGGCAGCCGGTAGGGGGGCAGCTCCATGACAAAGGGGGTGGACTCCCCCCTGATGAGGGTCGACCGGAGCAGCCTGGCTACTCCCAGGGCCCCTGCCCAGGAGATCAGGGTGATCAAAAGCATCACCGTGGCCTTGTTGTCGGTAAAAAACGCCCCCACCAGAAGGGCGTAGACGGGCAGCTTTGCGCCGCAGTTCATGAACGGCACGGTGAGCAGGGTGGCCAGCCGCTCCTTGGGGGATTTCAGGGTCCGCGTGGCCATGACGCCGGGAACGGCGCACCCGCCGGCAATGCCACCGGAAACGATGAATGCCATGACCGACGAGCCGTGGAGGCCGAAGAGCCTGAATACACGGTCCAGCATAAAGGACATCCTTGCCAGGTAGCCTGAATCCTCGAGGAAGGAGATCCCCAGAAACATGAACATAATCAGAGGAACAAATCCCAGGACACCGCCGACACCGTCTATGATACCAGAGATGAGAAGGGATTTGGCCATGCCGTCGGGCAGTGCCTCATCGGCAGCACCTGCCAGCCAGCCGAAAAAGCCTTCAAGCCATGCCACGGGGATTTCACTGTAGGAAAAGGTGAAATGGTACACGGAGGCAATGACCGCCACCATGATCAGGGGGCCGAACAACCGGTTGGTGACGACCTTGTCAATGCGGTCGGACCATTGGATCCGGTTCTGATCCTGATCTCTTTTGACCACATCCTGTTTGAGCAGAGAATGGATAAATCCGTACCTGTGGTCGGCAATGAGCCCTTCCGGGTGGGTGTCCAGGGTGAAGTTGAGGTGGTCCTTGACCCGGGTGGCAATGGCTTCCAGTTTTTCTGCCGCCGCGGGGTTCTCTTTTGCCCCGAGGGAGAGTATCTGGCTGTCGTTTTCAAGGTATTTAAGGGCCGTCCACCTGGCCCTGTAACGGCCGGTCAAAAGGCTTTCAGCCTGGATAATTTCTTCCATATCGTCCAGGGCCTGATCCAGATCCCGGCCATAGGAGATGGTCAGGGGCTCTAGGGGATGATCGGCGTGGAGGGCAACGGTGTCAAGCAGCTCTTGTTTGCCCGTACCTCTCTTGGCAATGGTCGGCACAACAGGAACCCCGAGCAGGGTTGATAATTTTTGGATGTCTATGTGGATGCCCCGTTTTTTTGCCACATCCATCATGTTAAGGGCAATGGTCACGGGAATGCCCATCTCCATGAGCTGTACAGAAAGGTAGAGGTGACGTTCAAGGTTAGAGGCATCCACGATACTGACCACCATGGAGGGACTTTCATCGATGAGAAAGTCCCTGGCCACCACCTCTTCAAGGGAGTAGGCAGAGAGGGAGTAGGTGCCGGGCAGGTCCACCAGATGGAAGCGCCCGGCGGAATTTTCACAGGTTCCCTCTTTTTTTTCCACGGTCACACCGGGGTAGTTCCCAACCTGCTGCCGGGCACCGGTGAGCTCGTTAAACAGGGTTGTTTTTCCGCAATTGGGATTTCCTGCCAGGGCAACGGCATAACTCATGATCCCACCTCCACTTCGATAAAATCGGCTTCATTGTTTCTCAGGGTCAGGGTAAACCCCATGATCCGAAGGGAAACAGGATCGTAAAGGGGCGCCCTGCCTTTGATGCTGATCTCTTTTCCCGGGACAAGCCCCATGTCCCGGATCCGTCTTCCAAGCTCCCCACTGGCCTTTACACGGCTGATAATGCCTGTCTGGTCTTTTTTCATCTCTCTTAGCGTTATCGATGTCATGTTGATCTCCTTGTTATTTTCAAAAACCTTTTAGTTCTACGCTCAACGAAAAGTTTTATACAGCTAACTTTTTTACCTGTCAATAAAAATTTGAAGAATCGCGAAGAAATAGTATTTGACTTAACAAAGGATTTTCGGATAAAAAGAAGAAAACCAAACCAGAGGAGAACAAGAAAATGGAAAAAAAAACAGACCTGTCTGAAACCCTGGAAGATTATCTTGAGACGATTCTCGAACTCCAGACCATCAAAACCGTTGCCCGTTCAAAGGACATTGCCGAAAAACTCGACATCAAACGCGGCTCTGTAACGGGAATGCTGAAGAAACTGGCTGAAAAAGAGCTGATCAATTATGAGCCCTATGGCTATGTGACCTTGACCCCTGCAGGCAGAAAGATTGCTCAAAAAATCGAGCATCGCCACCAGGTATTGAAGGATTTTTTCATGAGGATTTTGAAAGTGGATGCCCAGAAAGCAGATCAGACCGCCTGCCGCATGGAGCATGCCATGGATGACGACACCTTTTCCAGGTTCCAAATTTTCATCAGGAAGGTGGATACTTGATCATAACCACGGCCACTTAGGGCAAAAGGCCCCATGTTATGACCAAGCCCCATTTCCAAACATTTTGCTGTATTTCAGAAAGAGGGATGGTGTCCCTCTTTTACAAAAAAATAGGTATTGTGTCCCTATATTTGCGGTATTGTGTCCCTATATTAACCTTTAAATTTTAAACTGGTCGACGATTTTGCTCACTTCCGAGGCGAGGGAATCAAGGTCTTCGGATTCTTCGCTGACCCGTGTGCTGCTGGTGTTCAGCCTGCCTGTGCTGTTGCTTATCTCTGCAATCTCTTCGGTCATCCTGGCGATGGACCGGGCGTTTTCCCCCATGGAGGCATTGACCGTTGCTATACCGGAGGATGCCTGGTTGACACTTTCCGAGATCTCCCGGGTGGTGACGGACTGCTCCTCTATGGCAGCGGCAATGGATGTGACAAAGGTGTCTATCTCGTTGATGGTGGAGCCGATAGTGCTGATATCGGTAACCGTTTCATCGGTTGAGGATTGAATATTTCCAATTTTTTCGGAGATTTCACTGGTTGCCTGTGCCGTCTGGGAGGCCAGCGCCTTGATTTCACTGGCGACAACGGCAAACCCCTTGCCTGCCTCACCGGCCCTTGCCGCTTCGATGGTGGCATTCAGGGCAAGGAGATTGGTCTGCTCGGAAATGGCCTTAATGGTGCTTGTCACCTCTCCGATTTCCTTTGCCGCATCTCCGAACATAGTGATCCTCTCGGCTGCGCCGGCTGCCGTTTTAACGGCATCTTTGGTGATGGAGCTGGTCTTCTCCGTATTTTCAGAGATTTCACTGATGGTGGAACTCATCTCTTCGGCTCCAGATGCCACGGTGGCGATTTTTTCCGCACTCTCTTCGAGGGACGTTGCCGTCTCATTGATCGATGCTGTCATCTCGGTGGATTCTCCGGAAACATTGTCGGTTTTCCCCGAAACATCACGGATCTCATTGCCCATGTCAAGGGATATCTCTTTTAAATTGGCCGCATTGGCCGAGAGATTCTCAACGAGTTTTCTCAGGGCGGATATCTGGAACATCTTGTTGAGGCTGTCCCCCATCCCGTTCAGTGAATGCACCAGCTCACCCAGTTCATCTTTGCGGTCCAGTTCCATTTTTGCATTCAAATCCCCTGAAGCCATCTGTTTGGCAAACTCCAGCACAAGGCGCACGGGTTTCAGTATGACAACCCGTGTCAATAGAACAATGGAGATGCCCAGGACGATAATGGTAACCAGAGCGATGGTGAAATTGAGTGTCTGAAGCGTTCCGATGGAAGCAAAGAGTTCCTCAGGCAGGGCCTTTATGGTCACCAACCATTTATTCGTTTTGGACTGCTGAAAAACAGCAATGCTTTTCTCACCCTGCCAGCGGTACTCCAGATACCCCTTTTTCTGTTCAAGAATTTGTTTACCCCACTCATATTGGGCAATGTTTGTCTTCATGCTCATGCCCTCCACGGGATGAAAAAGGGTGAGCCCTTTTTCATCGCAGAGATAGACATAACCCGATTTTCCGATGCGGACCCCTTTGACAATCTGGTTAAAATCGGCAAGCCTGACAACACCCGAAATAACCCCGATAACGAGCTTTCCATCATAGAGGGGATAGTTGACGGTAAAGACCGTGTTGCCCGACTGTCTGCTTTTAAACACCCTGGAGGTAAAGGGCTCTTCCTCGATGGCTTTCTGAAAGTAAGTCGTATCCGAGACATTCACCGCATCGATCATTTCCGGATTTGAGGAGGCAGCCACATTGCCCTCCAGGTTGGAAACAAAGATCGACTCAAACCCCTGATGCCTTTGATGAAATTTTGCAAGTTTTTTATTGGCTTCGGGCCTCTTGATCTTGCCGGCAAATCCCAGTCGGCAGGTTTGACCCAAAATGCCGATTTCCGACATGGTTTCAATGATAGAGTCGTGCTGCACAAGCCACGCATCCAGGGCACTGGTTAAATTGGCTGCTGTCTGCTCCATCTGCTGTTTTGTAATGTCTGAAATAGACTCTTTGGCGTACCGGTTTGAGACGACGATGGATATGCCCATTCCCGTGATAATCAGAACGAGTATGGGCAGCAAAAGCCTCTCCCGTAATTTTAGTGTCATTGGTTCTCCTGTCTGTTTTTTACAAGAAGCGGCTTCATTCTGGTTACTGAAGGCTGATGACTTGCATGGATTATTTTGAGCCCGCTGATCATGGTGGTTAATGCAATACGTTCCAGGGCCCTTAAAGGGGGTTTGTCTATGCTTTCGACCATAACCGGATTTCTGCATAATAAAATCGTTTATAATGACTGAAATCTGGTTTATTGTCAAGGAAATACCAAAACAAACCACAATTCAACGGGGGGGCTTGATGGTGAGCCATGCTTTTAAAAGGGGGGCAGAACTTGCATTGCCCTAAGATAATGTTTGAAATGGAGGGGTGTTTGATGGTATGGTAACCAATTTAATTAGTGGCTGACTGAAAACCTGTGCTTGGACGTAAACTTGCCCATATACAATGAGGAGACAAATGGAACCTGAAATCAAAATCAGAGGCTACCACACCGACCTGTACCAGCACGTGAACAACGCGCGTTACCTTGAGTTCCTCGAAGAGGCCAGATGGCAGCTGGTGGATGACTACCTTGACATGGACTTCTTCGTCAACAAGGGGTACTTTTTCTTTGTCGTGAATGTCAATATCTCCTACAAGGGGCAGGCCAGGGCAAACGACGTGGTCACCATTAAAACCGGCCTGAAGAAGATGGGCACCAAGAGTGCTGTTTTCCGGCAATGCGTGTTCAACAGGACCACGAACACCCTGTGCGCAGACGCCGACATCACCTTTGTCATTGCCGGTATTGACGGAAAGGCAATGAAACTCGAAGGAGAACTCAAAGAACTCCTGGAAAAAATCCCCCAGGCGGACACTATCCAGTGGGGCATGGACAACTGATGATCACACTACTCGACTACGGTGCCGGCAACGTCAGGAGCGTCATCAACTCCCTTGCAAAATTGGGCCAGAGCGTGACGATCGCCCAATCCCCCGACGACATCCTCAAGGCCGAACGACTGATCTTTCCCGGGGTGGGCCATTACGGCAGCATGATCGAAATTCTCAGGGAAAAGGGGTATGTCGAGCCTTTGAAGGCCTACATGGCAGCTGACAGGCCGTTTCTCGGCATATGCCTGGGATTCCAGGCGTTGTTCAACGGCAGCCAGGAATGGCCCGACCAGGAGGGGCTCGGCATTTTCAAGGGAACGGTGGAACGGTTTCAAACGGACCTCAGCGTCCCCCATATCGGGTGGAACAGCATCGATATCAAGAAACCCTCACCGCTGTTTTCCGGGTTAGCCCCTGACGAGAAGTTCTACTTTGTTCATTCGTACCATGTGGTTCCCGAGGATCCCTCGGTGGTTCTCACCACCACCCATTACGGTTATTCCTTTGTCAGCGCCGTCCAGAAGGGCAACGTCATTGGCACCCAGTTTCACCCGGAAAAAAGCGGAAAGGCCGGGCTGGAAATCCTGAAAAACTTTGTTTCCGGCAAGAGCAGTGCTCCCGGTCCGTCAAAGGCGGCTGTGAACACCGGGCTTGTCAAGCGCATCGTGGCCTGCCTCGATGTCCGGTCCAACGACAGCGGCGACCTTGTGGTCACCAAGGGGGACCAGTACGATGTAAGGGAAGCGGGGGATGTCAGAAACCTCGGCAAACCGGTGGACCTTGCCAGGGATTACTACGAACAGGGCGCCGATGAGATCACCTTCCTCAACATCACCGGTTTCAGGGATTTTCCCTTAGAAGACCTTCCCATGATCGAGGTGCTGAAAAAAACCTCCGAAAACGTCTTTGTCCCGTTGACCATCGGCGGGGGCATCAGGGATTATACGGACAAGTCGGGCAGGACCTGGTCCGCCCTTGAAGTGGCCGCCGCCTATTTCCGGGCCGGTGCCGACAAGGTTTCCATCGGCAGTGATGCCGTATTGTCCGTTGAGGCGTACCTTGAAAGGGGAAAAAAGTCCGGCACAAGCTCCATGGAGCAGATCTCCCGGGTATACGGCAACCAGGCCGTGGTGGTATCGGTGGATCCGAGGAAGGTCTGGGTGAACGCTCCTGAAGAGGCCCCGGGCCACCGGGTGGTCAAATCGTCGGAAACGGGTCCCGCAGGGGAGAAATACTGCTGGTACCAGTGCACGGTGAAAGGCGGCCGGGAAGGCCGCGACATCGATGCTGTCACCTTTGCCAGGGCCTGTGAAGAACTGGGGGCGGGAGAGATCCTGCTCAACTCCATTGACCGGGACGGCACCAACGCCGGCTTTGACCTCGACCTTGTCAATGCGGTGAAAAGTGCCGTCTCCATACCGGTGATCGCCTCCAGCGGCGCCGGCAACGCTGGGCATTTTTACGATGTCTTCACCGGAACAGAGGCGGAAGCGGCCCTTGCCGCGGGGATTTTCCACAGAAAGGAGGTGCCCGTCCAGCAGGTGAAACAACACCTCAGGGAGAAAAAGGTGGCCGTCCGGTATACGCAGTGATACCCGCCTCAACGCTTTCCCTGTTCCGCCCCGAAGCGGGACAGGAAAAGGGCCTCAACAGGTGTGGGGAAAACCGGTTGTCCAACCAGGGGTAGGGCAGTCTTGATACCCAGAGACCTTCTAAAACAGTGTGGAAAAGACCATTTTGCCGCCCACAACAAAGAGGAGGAGGGCGAATATCCGTTTGAGCTTGTCAACGGGCAGGCTGTGGGCCAGGCGGACCCCGATGGGAGCCGTCAAAACGCTGGCCGCCACGATTCCGGCAAGGGCCTTGAGATTGACAAAGCCTATGGACAGGGGCGGCAGCCCTTGTGTGCCCATGCCGTTGAGCATGTAGCCCAGGCTGCCGGCCACGGCAATGGGAAAACCGATGGCCGCCGAGGTGCCGATGGCCCTGTGGATTTTGGTGTTGCACCAGACGAGGAACGGTACGGACAGGGTGCCTCCGCCAATGCCCACCAGGCTTGAAAAAACCCCGATGATGCTGCCGGCGGTAAAGATACCGGTGGTGGCGGGCACCTCCCGGGTGGGTTTGGGCTTGATCCCCAGGAGCATCTGGGCCGCCGCATAGAGGAGAAAAAAACCGAAAAACCCCTTGAGAAAATCGGTGGAGAGCATGGAGGCGACCCAGGTGCCAAGCAAGGTGCCTGCCAGGATACCCGGGGTGATCTTCAACACCACGGGCCAGACCACCGCCCCCCGTTTATGGTGGGACCTCATGCTGGAGATGGAGGTGAACAGGATACTGGCCAGGGAGGTGCCCAGGGCCA
>DATFJZ010000222.1:0-4512 GCA_035268945.1 Desulfobacteraceae bacterium
AGAGGGGGAAAAAGGTTTTCCCAAATTTTTGAAAAAAGTGATATAGAGGAGATCATAAGAATTGCTGTTTGGTATTGCAATTGATACAGAAATGTGCCATTAAAATGGTGAAAGGAGATCATCGATACATACCCATCCAGGAAAAGGTACCCCATCAATGAACTGATAAGCGCCATGATGACCAATGAAAACCTCAATATCATCCTGGACAACCTGCAGATAGGCATCATTGTCCACTTCCGGGGCGGTGAAGGAACGGAAGGGGCGGTTTGAACTGGCCCACAAGGGTACCCTTTTCCTCGATGAAGTGGCCGAACTGCCATTGCAGATCCAGGTAAAGCTGCTCCGATTCCTCGAGGAGGGAACCTTTGAAAAGGTCGGCGGTGAAAAACGGGTATCGGTGGAGACAAGGATCATCAGTGCAACCAACAAAGATCTGAAAAAAGAGGTCAAGGCTGGCAGATTCCGGGAAGATCTCTTCTACAGGCTCCACGTGATTCCGATTTTTCTACCCCCGTTGAGCAAACGCAAAGACGACATCCCCCTTCTGGCAAACCATTTTCTCGAGGAGGCAAAGGAAAACAGCCCCGATACTACTTCGCCGGTGCTTGCCAAGGAGACCATCGCTGTCATGCTGGATTATCAATGGCCGGGGAACGTCAGGGAGTTGAAAAACGTTATCCAGTTTGCCCTGGTGCGGTGCCGGGGAGACAAAATTCTCCCCTCCCACCTCCCCGACGAGATCGTCAGTGCCAGAAAAAACATCATCCCCGATAACCTCCCCACCCCTGAAAAGCCAGTTTCTGCCAGGGGCAAGCTTGAACCGGAGTCGGTGGAAGAGGCCCTTGCAAGGGCCGGCGGCAACAAGTCCAAAGCAGCACGACTGCTGGGGGTCGGCCGGGCAACCCTGTACAGGTTCCTTGCCAGAAACCGGGAAATGCAGGCGTATGCTGACCGTTTTTAACCATCGGCCAATCAGCCGGGCTGGTTGGTGTTCCATTGCACCGGCACTGGTGTTCATGTCATCTTTAAAAAAACAGTTGGGAATAAGGGGCTCGGAGAAAAAACCATGAAAAACGATAATTCAGGGCAGTTAGTGCGCTCCACCATCAGCCTGGAGCCTCTCATGACGTTCTGGGAGGAACACCTCGTTCCCCAATGCAGCGAGATGGCATCACTGTACAGCCAGGTCAGGGAAACCATCGACGGACACCCGGAAATTTCCCAGAAGCTCCAGGAGGGGCGGGCATTTAAAGACCATTACGACATCCTCAAGCCGCTGATGACAGCGCTCTTTCCCCTGGGCTCCTTTGACCGGGAGATCATGGGGGCCTTAAAGCCCTGCACCCTGGAACCCTTTTTTGTCACCCCGGAATTCCAGCGAATCTTCCTTGACAACGAGCACTTGACCGAGACCGTTCTTGAAAAGAAAATCAAAACAGAAACCGAACAGAAACGGCTGAAGATCTTTCTGCTGATACTGGACAGGAAATACGGTATTTCCTGCCGGCGTCTGGAAAGCGTTGAGATCAAGACAGTACCGGACCAGAAAACAGGTTTGACAAGGTATTTCGGCTTCACCTCGGATTTCCGGTTTCTCAGGATCTCTTCGCTGTCGCCGGTAAAAGAGCTGTCAGACCAGGACCGGAAGGTGATCAGAAACAACCTGACCAATGTTCGGGTGCTGGAACAATACATCGACCTGGACCAGTTTGAATTCTCCGGATTTACCCTGGTCAGGGCCCTGGACGTGACAGAATCCGAAGTGGTTTCGGCCCTTGAACGGGACCTCATCGAAGAACACTCGATCTTTTCAGCCAGGGGAATACAGCTTTTGGAAAAAAGACTTCACACCCTCTTCCAGCGCCGGGACATCTTTCTTGGCATCGGTGCTATCCAGGATGACCAGATTCTGATGATCAAAAGCGACTGTCCCTCCAACATCAACTGCCTCTTTTCCAACTCCCGCCACATCCCCCTGGATGAAATCCAGGGATCGGTGTGGACCCGGGCGGTCCAGGGAGATGAAACACTGAGAATCGCCAACCTGTCCCAAAAAGAGGTGCTTGTTCCTGCTGAAAAACAGGCCGTTACCGCCGGCATCCGGTCCATGCTTCTCTCTCCTCTGACCTACCACGGCAAAACCATCGGGCTTGTGGAGATTTTCACCGCCAAACCCGACGATCTCGGACCCTTTGAGACGTCACTGCTGGAACAGGTGATCCCGATTTTTTCCGTGGCCCTGAAGCGGGGTCTGGAGGAAATGGACAAACAGGTACAGTCCATTATCAAGGAGAAATGCACCGCTGTACACCCCTCTGTGGAGTGGCGATTTGAAAGGGCAGCCATGGGACACATGGAACGTCTGCGCAACGGAGAGACCAACTCGGAAATGGAACCGATCATTTTCAAGGATGTGGTCCCCTTTTACGGGCAGACCGATATCCGGGGCTCTTCCAAAGCCAGGAACAGTGGTATCCAGGCCGACCTTTCCCGGCAGCTGCATTTGGCCCTGGACATTGTCTCTGCCAGTGAAGCGATCCGGCCCTGGCCAATTTTAAAAGAGTTTACCCACCGGATCAAAACCCGCCTGGACCAGATCAACCAGGGGGTGACCTCTGGTGATGAAAACGGTGTTGCCGACCTCCTCCACCACGAGCTGGGTCCGGTCTTTGACGACCTGGAAGGGCTTGACAGGGATGTGGCCGAAAAGGTCAAACACTACAAAAACGCCCTGGACCCGGCAAGCGGCATGGTATACAACAAACGAAAAGAGTATGAAGAGAGCGTTTCTCAATTGAACCAGGCCCTGTCCGCCCACATGGACCGGGAAGACAGCCTGGTCCAGGAGAACTTTCCCCACTATTTTGAAAAACGCCAGACCGACGGGCTGGACTATATGATGTACATCGGGGCATCCATGAACAAAAATCAGGACCTCTCCCGGTTTCACATCCAGAACATGACCCTGTGGCAGCTCATGCTGGCCTGGGGGATGGCCAGGGAAACGGAAAAAATCAAACCCGGCCTGAAAGTCCCCCTGGACGTCTGCCACCTGATACTGGTCAACCACACGCCGCTGTCCATCCGGTTCCGGTTTGACGAAAAGCGGTTTGACGTGGACGGGGCCTATGATGTCCGTCACGAAATCATCAAATCACGGCTGGACAAGGCCCTGGTCAAGGGATCGAAAGAGCGCCTCACCCAGCCGGGCCGCATTGCCGTTGTCTATTCCAACCCGGAAGAGGAAAAAGAGATCCGTCGGCACATTGACTTTCTTACCAGCCAGGGCAGTCTGTGCAATGACATGGAGCACCTTGACCTGGACGACATGCCCGACGTCAGGGGGATGAAGGCCATCCGGGTGGGGGTTGACCTCGCTGCCCGGGCAGACAACGTGGTTGAGATGAAATTCGCATAGAGGCTGATTCCATGGCAAAAGGGCTGAAACAACGGCTGGAGAGTCTCTATGATGTATACAACACACCGGAGTATATCGATCCTGATCCCCTTTTGTTTCTGTACAACTACCCGGAAAAAAAAGACCGGGAGATCGCCGGCCTGATCGCCGCCTGCCTGGCCTATGGGCAGGTAGCTCAGATCATGAAGACCGTGGAAGCGATCCTTGGCCAACTCACTCCCTCCCCCTCTGCTTATCTTGCCCAACGAACAGAAAAGGAGATTACCGATGATTTCAGAGGATTCAAATACAGGTTTGCAAAGGATCATCATATTACAGGCCTCCTGACGGGCATCCGAAGGGCTGTGAACCGGTTCTCTTCCCTGGAAGACTGTTTTGCCTCACCGCCTGGCCGGGAGAACAGCTCGGTTCAGCAGGGCCTTGCCGCCCTGTTTGACCATATCACCCCAAACAGGGAGTGCGGTCATCTCATGGCTGACCCCCGAGGTACCAGCGCCTGCAAGCGAAGCAACCTGTTTCTCCGGTGGATGGTGAGACACGACGGAGTCGATCCCGGAGGATGGCAGCGAATAAGCCCCTCACAGCTCATTGTTCCCCTGGATACCCACATGTACAAAACCGGCATCCTGCTTGGGTTCACCGCAAGAAAAAGCCGGGATATGAAAACCGCCCTGGAGGTCACCCGGGGATTTCAAACCATCATACCAGAGGATCCTGTCAAATACGATTTCTGCCTGACCCGGTTTGGCATCAGGCAGGGGTTAACCATGGAAAATTTAAAACAGGTACTGCTGAACTGACAGCGGCATGCCGTAATTCATAGGGCCTTGCCAGTCATGAGTTTCCCTGGCCCATAAATTGCTTAAACTCGATGATCCAGTTTTTATAATATCCCCGCCCCCAACGGTTGGTCGGTCAGGAACGAGAAAGTCGGAGGACTTTTTGCCCTACCATGCTAAAAATCAAGAACTGCGGCCACTGGTCCTCAAACAGCTTGATTTTCTTAACGCATGGCAGGGCAAAAAGCCTTATCTCCTTTGGTTCTCAATGTTCCTGACCGACCAACCGTTGAGGGCTCTTAATCGGTTATC
>DATFJZ010000223.1:0-3923 GCA_035268945.1 Desulfobacteraceae bacterium
AAACAGGGAACCGCTTGACACAAGCTGAATTCGGGCGGGCTTTTCCGCCTGGCTGTTGTGATGCAGAGCATCATGGCTGTTGTATAAATTTATACGCTGCGCTGTTCAGTGTCAACCTTAACATCAACCTTGTATCAAAAACATGGCATCACCGCTCTAAAAAGCTTGAAACAGGGTTTAACCAGCTTTTTCGGGTGTGTTTTGTCCTGGAAGGGATATGAATCCAGCGTGTTTTCCAGTGGGAATCCTCCCTGTTGGTGAGATCGACGGATCCCTTGTTCAGTCTGTTGCCGGTTCCCTGTCAGGCGAGTTCCATGTCCCGGGGAATATCCTGCCTGCTGTGGCTCCTTTTCTCGATGCCTTTGATAACCGGCGGGTTCAGTACGATGCCGGTGTGATCATAAAAAAACTTGAAAACATGGATTTTTCAGGCTATGCCAAGGTGATTGCCCTGTTTGATGAAGACCTTTTTATACCGGTCTTCTCGTTTGTCCTTGGCGAGGCAAGGATGGGTGGCCGGTGTGCCCTGGTTTCCCTGCACAGGCTCCACGGAGACCCGAAAAGAACAATAAAGGTTGCCATGCACGAATTCGGGCATCTCATGAACCTGGGACACTGCGACCAAAAAGGATGCGTGATGAATTTTTCCAAGGATACCAAGCATCTGGACATGGTTTCCACGACCTTTTGCAGGGTATGCCGACAGAGTGTTCTGTACAGGATAACAACCCTAGCCTGCGAGGGTTTTTAAAACGTCCTCTTTGCCAATGATGCCGGCAATCCTGTTGTTTTCCACCACAGGGATGGTGTGAAAATGCTTTTTCACCATCAAGGCGGCGATCTCCTGCAGCGGGGTTTCCGGGGTTACCGTTACCACCTCGGTGACCATGGCCTGCTGGACTTTTATTGCCGATGTTTTTTGAAACTCTTTTTCGAATTTTTTGGATGAGGAGAGGGGAATGATGCCGTCCAGTATGGTGAGTATGGGAGGAATGGGAAGTTCCTTCTGCTGGAAGATCAGGTCGCTCTGGCAGAGGACACCTTTGATCTTCCCGTTTTCATCAACCACTGGAACCCCGTTGATGTGGTTGTTGATGAGGATCTCAACGGCTTTTGTGATGTCAGTGTCTGGAAAAACAGAAATGACATTTTTTTCCATTATGTCTTTTGCTTTTATCATCTGGGGAACCTCCTGTTTTCATGTCTGTGCCAGCCGGTCTTCAACGGATGGGTAAATTATACACAATAGAGATCAAAATCGCAAGGTGTTCCTGGCCTTGACGGCATTGGAATTTTGATTTTGCTCACACAAAACAAGTGACCATGGGTGTTCAAGGCGTATCGGGCTTATTGTTGCTCCCCGGCAGGCTGGTATCCAGGAGAAAGGCCGCTGCCCGGCAGGCCCTTTGGGTTGCCAGGGGGATATTCCATTTTTCTTTGTCCCTTATACCGGCATAGTTGGAGCCACATCTTATCTCCAGGAAATCGGTGTTGTACAGGGCCGCCACATGGGCCGCTGCAGAACCTTCCATGGCTTCCATGCAGGGTGAAAAACTGGAGAAAAGTGCCCGGGCTCTTTCCCGGGTGGCTGTTACGGTGGAAACCGTAATAAAGGGGCCTTTCATCACCCGGCATTTCTTACGAAGGAAGCGGCGGGACAAGAGGTCCAGGGCATGACGGGAAAGGGTCCGGTTTATTGGAAAAACCCCCTGCCGGGTGGAGGGGGTACCACTGACAAGATCAAAGGGCAGGGGGGCGTTTTTCAAAGGAGACCAGGGGTCTTCCACACCGGTATGGATGCAGGTTTCACAATCGGCAACAGCAATGTCCCCGATGCGAAGGCCTGTTTCCCTGAATACCCCGGCGATCCCCGTCTGGAGCACAAGCCTGGGGTGGTTGTTTTCCAGTTCTGCGGCAAGGGCCTGGGTGCAGTTGATGCTCCCAGGCCCTGTGATGATAAGCCTGAAGTCCTGGGAACCGTGTTTCCCTTCAACGATCCTTCTGCCGGCACGGGAGGTGGTTTCCCTGCCCGTCACCGCAATTTCCAGTAGAGGTGTCGCTTCCATTTCCGTGGCGGCCAGGATCAAGATGTTTCGGTCATCCATTATACAATCTGCTCCAGGGCCCTGAGTGCCAGCAGATACCCCGATGACCCAAACCCCGTTATCTGGCCCGTTGCCACACCGGACACCATGGAGTGGTGCCGGAAGGATTCCCGTTTGTAGATGTTGGAGAGGTGCACCTCAACCACAGGGACGGTGACCATTGCCAGGGCATCCTGGATGGCAACACTGGTGTGGGTGTATGCGGCAGGGTTGATGATGATGCCGCTGTATTTTCCGTCAAGGGCCTGGTGGATCTGCTCCACAATGGCCCCCTCGTAATTGGACTGGAACGGTGTTATTGCCATGTTCAGCCGCTCTGCCTCGGCCTTGATCTCCCCGTTGATCTGGTCAAGGGTTTTAGTTCCGTAGGTGTCGGGCTCTCGTTTGCCAAGCATGTCAAGGTTGGGGCCGTGGATGACAAGCACATGGGTGTCAGGTGTTTCTGGCATGGGCCTTTCCTCTGTCGATGTCGGCGTTGAGCAGGGAGATGGTCTTCTGGTAATCCGGGGTGTGGAATATGGCTGATCCGGCAACAAACGATTCGGCTCCGGCTGCTGCGATTTCGCCGATATTGGAGGTGTCCACCCCCCCATCCACCTGTATGATGGTTTCTGCATGCCTGGATTGTATCATGGATGTCAACCGCCGGATCTTTTCAAGGCTTGGGCCAATGAATTTCTGACCGCCGAACCCCGGGTTGACACTCATGATCAGAACAAAATCAAGTTCTTCTAAGACCCATTCAATGGATTCAAGGGGGGTTGCCGGGTTCAGGGCCACCCCGGCTTTGACCCCGGCATCCTTGATCAACTGGACGGTCCTGTGCAGATGGGTGCAGGCCTCAACGTGGACAGAGATCAGGTCGGCCCCAGCCCTGATGAATTCGGGGATGAGAAGATCCGGTTTTTCGATCATGAGATGGACATCCAGGGGGAGGTCCGTGGCCTTTTTGGCCGCCTTGACAATGACCGGGCCGTAGGAGATGTTGGGGACAAACTGGCCGTCCATGACATCCACATGGATCCAGTCCGCCCCGGCATTGGTGACATTGGTGATCTCCTCACCGAGTTTTGTAAAGTCTGCTGAAAGAATGGATGGTGCTATGATTCCCATGGTGGTTCTCCTGGTTTTGTTTGGGTTATTCTGTTTTTCTGTCCATGGCCACGGCAAAGAAGCCGTCCATGGAGGGGGTGTCGGGGTATGTTTTAAGAAATCCCCTGTCAGAGATCAGGTGCTTCGGAACAGGTGATGCGGAATTCTCTGGGGCGGGCTGGTCATGGTTTATGCCGGCGGAACTGCCCGGAGAAGGAATGGGGGGGGCTATTACACTAAATTCCTCCCGCTGTTCCAGAAAGGCCTGGATCACGGCTTCGTTTTCCCGGGCCTGGCACGAGCAGACCGCATACACAAGCCTGCCGCCGGGTTTTACCAGGTCAGCGGCATGGAACAGCATGCGGCTCTGGATGGCGGCAAGCCGTGGGATGTCCTCCCGGCACCGGTTCCATCGGGCCTCGGGGTTCCGCCTTAAAACACCAAGACCGGTGCACGGGGCGTCGAGGAGCACCCGGTCGAAACGGTTGTGGAGCCAGGGGCCTGGTGGTTCCAGCAGATCTCTCTCCCCGGTTTCCACCATGGAAATTCCCAGCCGCTCCATTTCCGACGCAAGGATGGAAAGCTTCTCCTTGTCCTTGTCCCAGGCAGTGATCTCTCCCCGGTTTTCCATGCGTTGGGCGGCATGGCCGGTTTTTCCCCCCAGTCCGGCGCAGGCATCCAGTATTCTCTCCCCGGGTTTCGGGTCCAGAAGGGCCGTTACCAGTT
>DATFJZ010000224.1:0-4182 GCA_035268945.1 Desulfobacteraceae bacterium
TGCCGGCATATTTCAACGACTCCCAGCGTCAGGCCACCAAGGATGCCGGAAAAATTGCAGGCCTTGACGTCAAGCGGATCATCAACGAGCCCACCGCCGCAGCCCTTGCCTACGGCCTGGACAAAAAAGGGGATGAAAAAATAGCCGTGTTCGACCTTGGCGGAGGCACCTTCGACGTTTCCGTACTCGAGATCGGAGACGGCGTTTTCGAGGTAAAATCCACCAACGGCGACACCCACCTTGGCGGTGAAGACTTTGACCTGAGGATCATCGACTACATTGCCGAAGAGTTTAAACGGGAGCAGGGCATTGACATCAGAAACGACAAAATGGCCCTGCAGCGCCTGAAAGAAGGAGCTGAAAAGGCAAAAATGGAATTGTCCAGCGCCGTGTCAACGGATGTCAACCTGCCGTTTATCACGGCAGATGCCAGCGGCCCGAAACATCTCGATGTCAAGCTCACCAGGGCAAAACTTGAATCCCTTGTGGCCGACCTCCTTGACAACCTGGAAAAGCCCTGCAGAACCGCCCTCAAGGATGCGGGTCTCTCGTCTGGGGAAATCAAAGAGGTGGTTCTTGTGGGCGGCATGACCCGTATGCCTGCTGTCCAGGAGAGGGTTGCCAAGATCTTCGGCAAAAAACCCCACAAGGGGGTAAACCCCGACGAAGTTGTGGCCATGGGCGCGGCCATCCAGGCCGGCGTGCTCCAGGGCGATGTCAATGATGTGCTGCTCCTGGATGTCACCCCCCTCTCCCTTGGTATCGAAACCCTGGGCGGGGTAATGACAAAGCTCATAGAAAAGAACACCACCATTCCGACAAAGAAGAGTCAGGTGTTTTCAACAGCGGCTGACAACCAGCCGGCGGTTTCCATCCATGTGCTCCAGGGAGAGCGGGAGATGGCATCGGGCAACAAGACCCTGGGCCAGTTTGAGCTTGCCGATATTCCACCGGCACCAAGGGGAACCCCCCAGATCGAAGTCTCCTTTGACATCGATGCCAACGGTATTGTATCGGTTTCTGCCAAGGACAAGGCAACGGGCAAGGAACAGTCCATCCGCATCACCGCTGCCAGCGGCCTTTCCGAAGAAGAGATCGATAAAATGGTCAAGGATGCGGAAATGCACGCCGAAGAGGACAAGAAGAGAAAAGAGCTGGTGGATGCAAGGAACTCTGCCGAGTCCCTCATTGACCAGACGGAAAAGACCCTGAAAGAGCACGGGGACAAGGTTGACGGCGAGACCAAAAAGAATATTGAATCGGCAGTTGAGGCCCTCAAACAGGTCAAGGACGGCGATGACAAGGATGCTATCACCAAGAAGAGCGAAGAGCTGACCCAGGTTTCCCACAAACTGGCAGAGGTAATGTACCAGCAGGCTGCGGGAGACGGTTCCCAGGCCGGTGGCCAGGAAGCCGGTGCCGATGCCGGTGCGTCAAACCAGGATGATGATGTGATGGATGCCGATTTTGAAGAGGTCAACAGCGACAAGAAGTAGAAAATAGAAAACTTGTCTTGAAATATGATCCTGCTGTGTCTATAGTACACAGCAGGATTTTTTTTATTTATTCACTGGATATTCACGTCACCGGGGGCTCAGGCACTGCCTGCCATGCGAAACCGTCCCCTGTTTTTAGGAAAAGATCAAATGGTTATCACAGAGATTCTAGCGAGGAACAGCAGGAGATACAAAGAGGAAATTGCACTGATCGAGCGCAGCCCCGGTGAAAACCTTAGAAAAGAGATCACCTGGGACCAGTTCTACCGGGAGGCCAACGGCCTGGCCAATGCCCTGGCAAGTAACGGGGTTCAGAAAAAGGACAGGGTGGTCCAGCTGATGACCAACTGCATCGAATGGCTGCCCATCTATTTTGGCATTCTCAGCACCGGCGCCTGGGCAGTCCCCTTGAATTTCCGGTTTGAATCCGACAAGATAAAACTCTGCACCGATGTGTCTGAAGCCAGTGTCATGATATTCGGCGAGGAGTTCATTGACAGGATGGCAGCCATTCAGCCCCTCCTGGAAGCAACGGTAAAGATCTGGATCTTTACAGGCCCGGAGGAGAAATGCCCGGATTACGCCGTCACCTACCAGGACTTTGTAAAATCCCATAAAGACGATGCCCCCCCGGACGTCCCCCTCGCCATCGAGGACGATGCGGCCCTCTATTTCACCTCCGGTACCACCGGAACCCCCAAGGCGGTCCTGCTGACCCACAGGAACCTTGAACATGCCTGTTATGTGGAAAACCGCCACCACAACCAGACCCACGAGGACATTTTCCTCTGCATCCCTCCCCTGTACCATACCGGAGCAAAGATGCACTGGATGGGCAGCTTTGCCGTGGGAGGCAGGGCAGTGATCCTCAAGGGAGTCAAACCCCAGTGGATCTTTGAGGCCGTATCCGAAGAAAAGGCCACCATTGTATGGCTTCTGGTCCCCTGGGCCCATGATATCCTCAATGCCATTGAAAACGGAAAAATAGACCTTTCCCGGTACCGGCTGGACCAGTGGCGCCTCATGCACATCGGTGCCCAGCCTGTCCCCCCAAGCTTGATAAAAGAGTGGAAGGAGTATTTTCCCGGCCACGATTATGACACCAACTACGGACTGACGGAAACCACAGGTCCCGGCTGTGTTCATCTGGGCATTGAGAACACCCACCGGGTGGGTGCCATCGGCGTTCCCGGCTTTGACTGGGAATGCTGCGTGGTTGACGGCAAGGGAAACCCCCTTCCCAGGGGGGAAACCGGGGAACTGATCGTCAAGGGGCCCGGGGTGATGAAAGAGTACTATAAAAACCCCGAAGAGACCCGAAAGACCTTGAAAAACGGGTGGTTCCACACCGGTGATGTGGCAAGGTACGACCGATCGGGATTTATCTGGCTCGTGGACAGAAAAAAAGATGTGATCATCTGCGGCGGGGAGAACATCTTTCCCGTGGAGATCGAGCATTTTTTCATGAAAAACAGGAACATAAAGGATATAGCCGTCATCGGCATCCCCGATGACCGCCTGGGAGAGATCCCGGCAGGCATCATCGCTGTGAAAAAGGGGAAAACGCTGACCAAGGCGGACATTGTCACTTTTGAAAAAGACCTGCCCCGGTACAAGCGTCTGCGGAAAATCATCTTTGATGATGTGCCGAGAAACCCCACGGGGAAAATCGAAAAACCCAAACTGAGAAGGCTCTACGCCCAGGACAAGCGAAAAAACATCAACAAGCTACTCAGATAGCCCCAATTTTGACTCTACACCGGCGACACCGGAATGACTGGAATGGTACCGGGCAGCCCTGGAGGAATTCTCCACCATGAAACAACGCATCTTTACCTATTTGATCACAACAGCGGTCCTCTTTGTCTGGATAACCCTGATGCCGGGGGCGGGTTTTGCCGATACCGTGCCGAGAACAGAAAAGATCGTCCAGGAACTCGAGGCCAGGTACTCAGGGGCGGATTTTTCTGCCAACTTCCACCAGCGATCCCTCCTTGCGGCCATCGATGTCACGGACAAGGCTTCCGGCCGGGTTTTCTTCAGCCATCCAGGCAAGATGAGATGGGAGTACCGGCACCCCCAGGCCAACCAGATCATCACCAACGGCACCAGCCTGTGGATTTACCGACCGGGGGAAAATCAGGTGGTCAAGGGAAAGGCACGGAAATTTTTCAAAGCCGGGGCAGGTGGTGCCTTCCTTTCAGACATCCGGCTTGTCAAAAAAAATTACACCATAGACCTTGAACAAGAGGGGGAGGACTTTTTTCAGCTGGTGCTGACTCCCAGGGAAAAGCGGAACGAAATCTCGTCCATCACCATCGAGGTTGAAAAAGAGAGTTATGAGATAAAAACGGTGACCACAAAAAACAGCTACGGAGACACCACAGAACTTCGCTTCAGCAACATCCGGTTCACCCCCCTGAGCTCCTCGCTGTTTGAGTTCACCGTGCCCCCGGAGGCAGACCTTATCTTCATGGACAACACTGAACAAGAGGCCTTGACCGGTCAATAGCGGCAAACAAACACGGCAATTCCCTTGACAACGGCATGTCACCTGAAAGCCTGGTGCAATGGAAACCATTCAACGATAAACAACACAGGCAGGGGGCCTTTTTTCTTCCTGCCATTTCTGACCCATTCTGAGGATGGAGACAATGAAAGAGAAGATCAGACAACTTGTCAAAGA
>DATFJZ010000225.1:0-2912 GCA_035268945.1 Desulfobacteraceae bacterium
GAAAACTGCTGTGTCATGGTTCATCTGTCACCATCCCCTTTTACCGCCCCATGTAAGACATCGGGCTTGATCATAAAGCCTGCCAAGTACACGGATGCATGGACCTGAAACTCGATGATCCAGTTTTTTCTGAGATAACCGTTGGGAGCGGGGATATTATAAAAACTGGATCATCGAGTGAAACAATCATTTTTTCGATTCCAGCCCCTTTACCAGGGAGGTCAATGTGGTGTTATACGGGGTGGATATGCCTGCCTGGGCCCCATAGGCGGCCACCTTGCCATTGATGAAGTCAATCTCTGTTCGCCGGCTGTTCTCGACATCCATCAGCATGGAGGGCTTGTGATTGCCGGCATTTCGCAGGTAGGTCATGGCATGGGGATAGAAGTCCCATCCCAGGCTGATCTCATTGGCCCTGGCCACCGTAAGGCACTCCTTGAAAAGGGCATCCACGGTCTGGAACACAATGGGATCGTTCATGGCCTGGGCCATGGTCATGCCGGTCATTGCACAGACAGGGTTCATGGAGGCATTCATGGCGCTCTTTCGCCACACCATGGAGACAATTTCCTCGGTGCGACGGGTTTCCAGGCCGCACCGGGTAAAGAGATCGGCGATCTTCACAGCAACCCCGGAAGCAGCTGGATCCAGCTCCTGGATATAATGGGGAGGGTGGTGGAACCCCATGACGACGTCTCCCGGACCTTTCAGGGCGCATCCGTAGTTGACGACGGCCCGGAGCACCGTTTCCCTGCCCAGGGTCTGGGCCAGCTCCAGCTCGGTATCGATGCCGTTCTGCCATGAGACCACGTACATCCCTTTTTCCAGGAATCCCTTTATGGCCGATGCGATGAGGGGCAGCACCGTGGCCTTGACGGCAATGACGATAACGTCCGGCCGGTATTCGGCCAGTTCGTCCACCCCTGTGCAGGTCCGGGTGATCCTCTGGTGAAGGGTTTCCGCTCCTGTGACACGGATACCCGGATCCCTGGCGCTTTTCAGCAATTCAGGCATGACATCGCAAAGCACCACATCAATGCCACCTTTTTCCAAAAAAGCCGCAACGATACATCCCACAGGTCCAGCTCCCACAACAGCGATTTTTTCAGGTGTGAACGCCTCTGCTTCTGACATGAGCACCTCCCCGGCAGGCGGCCCGGCCTGAATGCAAGACCCGCCATTGTTTAAGGTTCTGTTTTTTTATATGAAATGCTTTTTCTTTGAAATGCCATCGCCGTTACGACAATGCTCTGCCTCTAACCGACCCTCTACCCAAACCGTGCCGACCGTTCATCCACAACCCTGAGGGCCTTGCCTTCACTTCTTTCAAGGAACAGGGGAGGGAGAATCTCGACATGAACCCTGATCCCCATCACCCCCCGGATGTGATCGGCAACCGCTGCTGCAACGGCGTACTGCTTTTCCCTGCCCTGATCAAAGATTGCCTGACCGGCCTCGACCTGGACAATGAGCCTGTCCAGGTACCCCCTCTTTTTTACCACAAGCCTGTACTGGGGCTCCAGCCCGGGGATGTCCAGGAGCAGGGACTCGATCTGGGAGGGGAACACATTCACCCCGTTGATGATCAGCATGTCATCGGTTCGTCCTGAAATCCGCTCCATCCTGGCAAAGGTCCTGCCGCAGGAACACCTTTTCCTGACAAGTCGTGTGATATCCTTTGTGCGGTACCGTATCAGGGGCATGGCCCGGCGCTGGATGGCGGTGAGCACAAGTTCTCCCTTCTCCCCGAAGGGCAGGGGCTCCAGGGTCGCGGGGTCCACAATTTCGGCAATAAAATGGTCTTCATTGATGTGGGAGCCGCTCCGGGCACTGCATTCATAAGCAACACCCGGTCCGCACAATTCGGTGAGCCCGAAAATATCCATGGCCGTAATGCCCATGCGCCCCTCAATGGCCCTTCGCATCTCATCGCTCCACGGCTCTGCCCCGAAGATGCCAACCCTCAAGGGAAGGTCCTTGATGTCGATGTTCATCTGATCTGCTTTTTCCGCAATGGTCAGGGCATAGGAGGGTGTGCAGCAGAGAACCGTGGCTCTAAAATCCCTCATCAACGAGACCTGCCGTTCAGTGGACCCGGTTCCAATGGGGATGTTGGTGCACCCGATCCTGGAAATCGCCTGGTGCAGGCCAAGCCCGCCGGTGAACAGGCCGTGGCTGTAGGCGTTCTGCACCACATCCCCGGGGCGGACACCATAGGCCGCAAGGGCCCGGGTCACACACTCGGTCCACTGGGCAACATCCCCCCGGGTGTAGGGAGAGGTGACCGGCTTGCCGGTGGTGCCTGAAGAGGCGTGCACCCTGACCACTTCGTCCATGGGAACGGCGCAGAGGCCAAAGGGGTAATGGTCCCTCAGATCATTTTTAACGGTAAAGGGAAACCTTGCAATATCCTCTACCGTTTTCAGATCTGCCGTGGCCACCCCTGCGCCGTCAAATTTCTGCCTGTAAAACGGAACCCTTTCCGTCACCCATGCAACAGTGTCTCTGAGTTTTTCCAGCTGAAACGCGGCAAGCTCTTTCTCAGGTATGCACTCACATTCACTGTTCCAGGGCATAATGGCTCCTTATGCGGTTTCCGCCGCTTGAAATCCAAGGTCAAAGGCCTTGAGGTTCATCTCCACAAAAGCCTCCTTGGTCCTGTTCCTGATGGCCTGCTCCACCTTTTCCCTTGGAAGGGCAAGGGCCTTTGACTGGATCAGCGCCCCCACCAGCACGATGTTCATGGTCATGGGGCTTCCGGCCTCTTTGGCCAGCTTCAAGGCGTCAAAGGCGGTAAGGGTTGCGGTTCTTTCCCTGATCAGCTGCTGGATCGCCCCGATGTCGGGGTATTCCCCCCGGCCGATGGAAACGGTAAAGGGGGGCAGCGGGGCAAGATTGGTGATCACCCTTGT
>DATFJZ010000226.1:0-3630 GCA_035268945.1 Desulfobacteraceae bacterium
GGAGTTCAACTTTCGGGGAATCAACCAGGTTCCGGTGAGGGAGAGTGTGGGAATGACCTTTGCCGCTGCCCTGAAGTCCTTTCTCCGCCAGGATCCGGATATCATCATGGTGGGGGAGATCAGGGATTTGAGCACTGCAGAAATTGCCATCAAGGCTGCCATGACAGGTCACCTTGTTTTTTCCACCCTGCACACCAACGACTGTCCGTCCACCATCGGCAGGCTTATCGATATTGGAATACCGCCGTACATGCTGTCCTCTTCTGTCTCCATGGTTCTCTCCCAGCGCCTGGCCAGGCGGATCTGCCCCCAGTGCAAGCGGGAGGTGACGGGATATAATCCGGAGGACCTGGAAATTCACGGTTTTGACAAGAAAGAGATTCCGGAGCTTAAATTGTACGCCGGCGCCGGCTGTGCCAACTGCAACGGCACCGGGTTCAAGGGGAGGGTGGGGCTCTACGAGCTCATGGAGGTGACAGAAGAGGTGGCCAAGGCCATCAACGCCAACGTTGCCGAGGACCAGCTGAGGAAACTGGCCTGCCAGGAGGGGATGAGCACCCTCAGGGAGGCAGGGCTGCAGAAGGTCCGTCTTGGCGAAACCTCCCTGGAAGAGGTGCTGAAAAAGACCACCATCACCAAGGAGGCCCTGCCGGCCTACCTTGTCAACCCCGATGTCGAAAAGTACGAGGACAAGGATGTGATCATCAGAGAGGGAAACCGGGACATCGATTTTTTCAAGCTGGTCCGGGGGGCGGTGTATGTTGTCAAGGGGGGAAAGAAGATTGCCGAGATTGTCCAGCCCGGTGAGTATTTCGGTGAGATGGCCTCCATCACCGGAGAGCCGAGAACCGCCTCCATTGTCTCCAAGGGAAGAGCCACCATCAAGCGTTTTCCCGGCGACAAGCTCCTTGAGATCATTGAAAAATACCCCGAGGTCGCCAAGCACCTCTTTCAGGTTCTCGCCAATCGCCTTGGCCATTCCGACAAGATGATCGTCAACATGCTGTCATCAAAAAAGAAATAAACACAACCAGCAACATGGTAGACGCTGCTGTAGTCTTGAGGCCCGGATTGAAACAATGTCTATTAATAATATAGGTTGTTGTAATTATTTGAAATACCGCTGTTTTTCACTGTAGATGCAGCCGCAGTACTGTTGGCGGTACATGTTGAGTTGTTTTGATGTTTCGATGCCTTTTTTCCAACCGTTGCGAAAATCCCGGTAGACAAAGGTAAGCCCCTCTTTTTTTGCAGCCGCCTCGCCGGTGGAGCGGATCAGGTCGTGATTCTGGAACTTGCTGTAGAGCAGGGTGGAGGTGAAACCGTCGAATTTCCCCTTTTTGGCAATTTTGGCAGCCGAAGAGAGCCGGTCAAAATAGCAGTACCGGCACCGGTCAGATTCCCGGAACACCACGGAGCGGAGAAACTCTTCCATCCGGTACTCCTTCTGCCAGATCATCTTCAGGCCGGTCTGCTGTGCATACTGCTTCAGGGTCTCTTCCCGTTTCATGCATTCGGTAAAGGGGTGGATGTTGTGGCGGTAGAAAAAACCCATGACATCCATCCCTTCCCTTTGAAGGACCTCCAGGGGATACAGGGCGCAGGGGGCGCAGCAGATGTGTAAAAGGACCTTCAATCCCGGGCTCCGAAAATGGCCGTTCCCACCCTTACCAGGGTTGCCCCTTCCTCGATCGCCACGGTGAAATCGTGGCTCATGCCCATGGAGAGGTGGTCCATGGCAATGCCGGGGATCTGTCTTTCCTGGATCGCTTTCTTTATCCCTGCCAGGGCTTTGAAATAGGGCCGTGCCTGTTCAGGGTCGTCAAAGAACGGGGGCATGCACATGAGACCCCTTAAGGAGAGGTTGTCAAGTTGGCCGATCTGCTGGGCAAGCTCAAGGGCATCTTCTGCCGAGGCCCCGGATTTGGAGGCTTCTTCACTGATATTGACCTGCATGAGGATCTCCTGGACTTTTCCAATCTTTCCGGCCTGTTTGTCGATCTCCTTTGCCAGCTTGAATTTGTCCACGGTATGGATCAGATCAAAATACCCGACGGCATATTTTGCCTTGTTGGACTGGAGGTGGCCGATAAAGTGCCAGCGGGCCCTTGTTCTGCCGATGGCATCGATCTTGTCCATGGCCTCCTGGATGTAGTTTTCACCGAGGATCTCAAGGCCCTGGTCAATGCCCCGGGCAACGGTTTCTGCCGGTTTTCGCTTGCTGACCCCGACAAGAGAAATCTCGTCAGGGTTGCGGTTCACCGATTGGGCCGCTGTTTTTATCTTTTCTTTTAAATTCAGAATGCGTTCTTTCATTGCTGTCATGTGCTGCTATCTCCTGCCATTGATCTCAATGACCTTTTCCTGGATAAGTGTTTCAATCACCTCGCAAACAGGGAGGCCTACAACATTGGTGTAGGAGCCGCTGATGCTTTTGACAAGAAAGGTGCCAAGCCCCTGGATGGCATAGGCGCCAGCCTTGTCAAAGGGTTCTTTTGTGCTTACGTACCACTCTATTTCCTCCTGGGTGAGGGCCTTGAAGCGGACATCCGTTGCCGCTGTTTTCGTGATCACCCTGTTTTTTTTCCGACAGCAGAGGGTAAACCCGGTGTATACCGTGTGAACCCTGTTGCTCAACAGGGCGAGCATTTTACGGGCATCGTGTTCCGATGACGGTTTCTCAAGGAGATGGTCATCCATGACAACGACGGTATCGGCACCGAGTACCCATAATTCCGGGTATTTTTCCGCCAGGCAATTGGCTTTTTCACGGGAGAGGCGCTTGACATAGGCAACCGGGCTTTCTTTGTCCGATTTTTTCTCTTCAATTTGGGCGGGCTCAACACTGAAATGGATGCCTGCCTGGTCCAGGAGGTATTTTCTTCGTGGTGACTGGGAAGCCAGTATGATTTTTTCTCTATTTTCCATGATCCTCCTTTTACCAGAAATCCGCCAAAGTAACAAGCCGCTCTTTTGACCGTGAAAAAAAAACGGACACCGTATAAATCTGCTTTTGTTCAATGATTTTTTCTTGCAAAATTGTGTGAAATACTATATTAACGGAGAAAATTCATCTGCCTGGGTGGCGGAACTGGTAGACGCAAGGGACTTAAAATCCCTCGGCCAAATTGGCTGTACGAGTTCAATTCTCGTCCCAGGTACCAATAAAAAAAAGGGTTACAGCCGTTTTTGCTGAAGCCCTTTTTTTATTCTGTTTCGTGGTCAGTAAGCAAATAACATGCAGAATTGTTTTTGGTTCTCAGCCGAATCCTCAAAAATCAAAATTGTTTCAATTATGGAGAAAACCGTTTGATAGATTTAAGCCGGCATACCCTCACCGCTGTCAATGCCCTTGTCAGGCTGTGTCAATTGATCAGATCCGGAAGCCCCATCAACGTTTTTATTTCAAAATCCGGTTTGCCGGGCAGCCGTTCCTTGCTTTGGCCGAATCGATTAACCCAGGCGACGTTAAATCCAAATGCTGAGGCTCCGGCCGCATCCCAGGCATTGGAGGATTGAAATATGATTTCTTCGTGCTGAACAGACAGTTTGTCCACAGCCAGCTGATAGACTTTAGGGTCGGGCTTGAAAATTCCAACATCTTCAATGGAAAGATTAGCATCAATCAGG
>DATFJZ010000227.1:0-2473 GCA_035268945.1 Desulfobacteraceae bacterium
TATCCGGCCGGCTTTTTTCCGCATGGCCATGGCAGCGCCGGCAAGTTCCTCAAAGGTCTCTCCCTTGACCGCCAGGGCCGCCATGAACGCCCCGATCTGGGCATCGGTAATGGTACCGGAAAAGATCTCTGTTATCATTCCTGCCATGCTCTCCTGGTCCAGGTCCTGTTTCCGGATGATCTGATTGAGATGGTGTGTAAATGTCATTGGTTCATTTCCTTTTTTTGGTATACGGCGATTTGCTTGCCGGACCATATCGTCCATTAGATCCGTCGCTCCTCTCCGTGGTCTGGCCGGAGTTGTGAGCAAGGCCGGGTTTTCAAACAATTGCTGTCATCAGGCATTCTGATCTTGGTCACCTCCTGTGCCGCCGTCGATTCCCTTGACGAAATTGCGGATGAGCCGCTTGCCAATGGTGGTCATGATGGATTCCGGGTGGAACTGCACCCCCTGGGTGGGGTGACTTGTGTGGCGGAGCCCCATGATCTCGTTGTCACCGGTGGTGGCTGTCACCTCAAGACAGGTGGGAAGATGGGCTTCTGACACGACGAGGGAGTGGTACCGCATGGCCTGGAAGGGTTTTTTCACCCCCTGGAAGATCCCTTCTCCATTGCCCGTTACCATGGAGGTCTTGCCGTGCATGATGTTTCCGGCGTGGACGACTTTGCCCCCAAAGCACTGGGCAATGGTCTGGTGGCCCAGACAGACCCCGAGGATGGGAAGGCGGCCGGAAAACGCTGTGACCGCCGCCATGGAGATGCCGGCATCATCGGGGCGTCCGGGCCCCGGGGAGATCACCAGGGCATCCGGGGCAAGGGACTCAAGTCCCTGGACCGTGGTTTTGTCGTTCCTGAACACAACAACCTCGGCACCGGTCTGCCTCAGATAGTGGACCAGATTAAAGGTGAAAGAGTCGTAATTGTCAATCATGGCTATCTGCATGGGCTTCCCCCTTTTTCCCCTGACAGGGCAAGCTGCAGGGCCTTTTCCACACTTTTTGCCTTGTTGATGCACTCGGCAAGTTCGCTTTGAGGATCCGAATCGGCAACGATGCCGGCCCCGGCCTGGACCCTCATGCGGCCCTCTTCAATGGATGCCGTCCGGATGGTGATGGCAAGGTCCATGTTGCCGGAAAAGGAGATGTACCCGGCAGCACCGCCGTAGATGCCCCTGGATGTTTTTTCCAGGTCGGCGATGATCTCCATGGCCCGGATTTTCGGGGCCCCGGACAGAGTCCCTGCGGGGAAGGTGGCCTTTAAAAGGTCCCATGCCGTCAAATGGGGCTCCATGTCGCAGGTGATGTTGGAGACCAGGTGCATCACATGGGAGTACCGCTCGATGAACATCATGTCGGTCACCTGCACCGTGCCGGTCTCTGCCACCCTTCCAAGGTCGTTGCGCCCGAGATCCACCAGCATGAGGTGCTCGGCCCGCTCCTTTTCATCGTTGAGCAGTTCATCGGCCAGCTTTCGGTCCTCCTGTTCGCTGCCTCCCCGCTTCCGGGTGCCGGCAATGGGCCGCAGGGTGGCCTTCTGGTTTTCCAGGCGGACCATGGTTTCCGGGGATGAGCCGGCAATGGTCAGCTCTTTGAAGTTCATGAAAAACATGTACGGTGACGGGTTGATGTATCGCTGGGCCCGGTAGAGCATCACCGGATCATTTGGCGCCGGGCAGGAGAAGGTCTGGGAGTAGACCGCCTGGATGATATCCCCCTCCACGATGTGGTTCTTTATGGTTTCGACCCCGTTTTTGTAAACATCGGGCTCTGTTTCCGGTTTCAGGGTCGTCCCGGCCGGGGCAGGCTCCCTGTTGCTCTCCTTGCCGGGGCGGGGTTCGTCGATCTTTGCCATTAGCCTGTCAAGATCCCGGCAGGCCTCGTCAAATACCCTGCCATGGTCACTGTGGTCATCCAGGTAACAGATCCTTACACAGATCATGTGCTGCTTGATGTTGTCAAAGATGATCATCTCGTCGGGAATGATAAAATGGGCATAGGGCTTGTCCCGGGGAAGGGAAACAGGGATATTCTCAAAAAACGACACCATCTCGTAGGCGATATACCCGGTCAGCCCGCTCCAGAACCGCGGCAGCTCTCTCATCTCGCAGGGGGTGTAGCGGTCGGTGACGGATTGAAGCACTGCCACGGGATCACCGTGGTGGGAGAGGATTTCGCTCTGCTCTCCGGCGGTGATTTCAACGGTCTTTTGAAACACCTTGATGTGGCTTTTCGCCGACACCCCCAGGAAACTGTACCGCGCCCAGCGCTCGCCTCCTTCAACACTCTCCAGCAGAAACATGGGGTTGTCCGGCCGGTAAAATTTTTCAAGCATGGAGACGGGGGTCTCGGTGTCTGCCAGGATTTCGCGGCACACGGGAACCTCATTGCTCGTTTGACACAGCTCCATGAAGCGGTCTTTGTCGGGGAATCTTTTTAGAATCATCTCTGTCCTCATATACGTTCAAATGAAAGGTT
>DATFJZ010000228.1:0-6737 GCA_035268945.1 Desulfobacteraceae bacterium
CAGGGGTTTGTGGTCAGCTATATCAACCTCGATCCCAGGGAAATCCCCTTTCATCAATTCAAAGATGTTTACAGGGCCCTCATGGAAAACATCACCCTTCCGGATAACGGTTCCTTTATCACTGCCTGGAAACAGTATGCCGCCCAATGGCTGGCGCTGCTGGAAAACAGAGAAAAGACCTGTCTGGATCTTATTCCGGAAAAAATGCCCCACCGGTTTAAAGCGATTTTAACGGCCATGGCCGGGAAAAACATGGCCATCCCCAACGGCAAGAAACAACTGAAAAAGCACGCCCGGTTTAAACCCCGGGAGTTTCCCTGGGTGTTGAAAAATGCCCTCATGGGAAAGGAACTTCCCGCCTGGCGCCTCCGTCCGGCCCTGTATTACCGCCAGGTGTCCTTTTACCGGGACCACTCTCTGGTCTGCCGGCGCAGCGATCAATACCTGGATGCGATCCTTGGCATGGCCGAGCTTTTCCGGAACATGGGCTTTACGGGATGGGTGCTGCTGTTTGACGAAGGCGAGGCCATCGGCCAGGCCCGAATCACGGCGAGAAGCAGAAGTTACCGCCTCCTGAACCGGATGTTTTTCCCTGACGCTTCTGGCACGGGATTCTACCCTGTTTTTGCCTTTACCCATGATTTTTTCCACCAGGTGGCAGACGAAGCGTATGACCGGGTAAGAATCAGAAGAAGACGGGATAAAACAACCGATACCATTGTGGAGGAAGAACAGCCCTATTTTGACAGGGATTACCATGCCGCATGGAAAAACATCACCGTCCACTCCCTCCACGCCCTTTCGTCCAGGGAGTGGCAGGCGCTGATCGGCAAACTGATACGGCTCCACGGAGACGCTTACAACTGGCACCCCCCGGCTGACGAGCTGCAGAAGGCCATGGAAGGGGAGTTGTCAAAGCACAGGGGAGCCGAAGCGCGTCTTAAACTCAAGCTTCTGGTGAACCACCTCGATCTCGTCCATCAGGAACAATTCCTGGCAGAACAGTCATGAACACCATGATCTCGATAACATGGGCCTGGGGTCGAACCATGACCTCTCCGGCTGTTGATAGCGGCTGTTTTCGGTAAAAGCCATAACGGCTCTGGTCATAATTTGGGCCACCCTTAACAGCCGGCGTGGTCAACAGGGTCAGGTTTTTGTTATTGTGCTTTTGGCAAAGGCTTTTTTTTAAAGGCAAATGAAAATAAAAACGCCAATAACGCAGGCCTGCCCCCCACAATGAAGGCCAATCAATGAACCAGGCAGAAACAGGGTGCCAGGCCGGGCCCCCCGGCATTGATTCCCCCCTTTTAAAGCTTCCCAACACCTTCCGGGGGTTTTACGGGGCCTTTCCAGGATTGCATCCAACCCAGCACCAGGCCATGGACCCCATCCTGGCCGGGGAGGATCTGGTGCTCCAGTCGGCCACCGGCTCCGGCAAGAGTGAGGCGGTGCTGGCGCCATCCCTGGAAAGGGTGATCGCTTCAGGGAGAACCACGGCGGTTCTGTATATTATTCCCACACGGGCCCTTGCCGTTGACCTGCAAAGGCGATTCGAGTCGGTCATCACCCGGCGCCTGGGGTTAAACCTTGCCGTCCGCACAGGGGATGTAAAGCGCGCAGGCGGCCACTGTCCGGACATCATGTTTACCACTCCGGAATCCTTTGATGTGATGCTTGGCAGCGCCAACCCGGATCTGAAACGTTTTCTCGGCAGGGTGGAAACGGTGATCATTGACGAGGTGCATCCCCTGGTGCATCACTACCGGGGCCAGCACCTGGCATACCTCTTCAAGCGGCTGGAACGCAGGCAGGGACGACGGCTCCAGAAAATAGCCATGTCCGCCACCATCGCCCATGTTGACGATGTAATCGCTTTCTGTGGTTTTTCCCCTGGTGCCGGGCGGATCATCACCAGTGTGAAAAGAGAGATTGCCGCCCGTCTGCTCCATATCAAGCAGGAAACAACTGAAATACCCTCCCTGCTCAACGATCTCTACACCACCTGGCACTATCGGAAAATACTGCTCTTTGCCAACAGCCGCAGCGCCTGCGACCGGCTCTTCAGCATCGTTAACACAACGGGCCGGTTTAGCGGGGTTGTTGAGCTGCACTACTCCAACCTCAAACCCCTGGAGAGAAAAGGAGCTGAAAAGCGGTTCCGGAAAAGGGAGAGGGCCATGTGCATCGCCACCAGCACCCTGGAACTGGGAATCGATGTGGGGGATGTGGATGCGGTGCTCCTCTACGAACCGCCGGACTCCGTTTCCACCTTTCTCCAGCGGATTGGCAGGGCCAACCGCCGGAAAACCGAGATCAACTTCTGGGGCATCTGTTGCGGGGAGAGGGCCGGTGACCAGTTGGTGCGTTTCCTTGCCCTGCTTGAACTGGCACAACAGGGCGAGATCGATGCTCCCCGGCCCAAGAAAATGCCCAGCGTCCTCAGCCAGCAGGTGATCTCCTGCCTGTACGAAAAAAAACAGATCTCCCTTGCCGCCATGCGCTCCCTTTTTCCGGCACCCGCCGGTTCCAGTGACCCCGTGGATCAACAGGAGCCACCGGCCCCATGGGACCAGACCACCGGGGATGAACCGGTCAGTGCCGCTGACGGGGCCCATTCCCTGCTTCCTGCTGTTTTTGCCTCCCTGGAACAGAAACGGTGGCTGCGCAGCCTCAAGATCAAGGGGCTTCGGGCCGGGGGATGGCAGTATCGCAACCACCTGTTTGACTATAAAATCTGGGGGAACTTTCCCGAAGCAGAAGAAGAGTATGTACTGGACGTTTCCGGCAGGGCTGTTGCCGATATCGGCCATTCGGTTGTTGCCCAGCTTGCCGTGGGGGACTGCGTTTTCCTTGCCGGCAAGCGCCTGCGCATTTTAAAGATCGATAAAAAAGAGGAAAACAAGGTCTTTGCCAGACCGGCAAGGGGGGGCAGTGAAAAGAAAATCGTCTGGATAGGCAAAGGGCCCAGGATCTCCCATGACGTGGCCCGGGCAATGAAAGCGGTTCTTGAAACGGAAAATCCGGCCCATGGCAACTGCCTCTTCAGCCGGACAGCAAAGTTGTTTGCCCGGGAGGCGGCCGTCAGCAGAAAAAAGGTGACCCTTAACAACGGCATCCAGGTGGTGCCGGGTAGAAACGCCCGTTACCGGTATCGTACCTTCCTCGGGTCTGTGGGAAACCTGGTGCTGGAATGGAGCATCAGGGAATATCTCAACGATGACGACCTGTTCATCAGCTCTGACGAGATCGGCATTGAAAGCAGCCGCTGGATCGTGTTTGAACAGCTCCCATTGCCGGATACCAGGGAGGCCTTTTACGCCTGGATAGAAGGGAATTTCAAGGTTCTCTGCTCCCTTGTCCAGTTGAACCTGTTCTGCAAAACCCTGCCAAGGGAGCTGGTGGTTGTGGAACTGAACGATTTCCTCTTTGATCCCAGGGTGGTAAAGACGCTCTCCTGTTACCTGGAAACCAGCTCCGCCATTGTATCGGGAAACCCTGCCGATCTGGATCCCCGGGCTGTCGTGACAGAAGATCAACAGCCCAGGCTCCTTGACATCATCCCGGGAACACCTCTGCTGGCCATGGCCTATGACCGGACTGTCACTGACGTTGCCATTGAAGAAAACTCAACCCCCTGGCAGGATATCGACAAAAAGAACAGCGGAAAGAACGGTGCCGCACCCCGCATCACAGCCACCATGGTCAGCGAATATTTTCTTTACAGGCAGTGTCAACGGCGGTTCTGCCTGAAATGCTTTTGCCAGACGAAACCTGTTCAAGGGGAGGACCCGTCAAATCAGGCGGTGATGAAACAGGGACGGATCCATGAAGCAGAGGTGCTGGCCTGTTTGAACGAACAGGGAAGCCGGGTGGTCCCGGCAGCAGCGGCGGGATCCCTGGAGGCCCGGCTGAAAAGAGGAATAGAGGCGCTGACGTTGCTGGTGGAGACGGTCCGGTCCGGTGAAACCCCGCCGGACAACCCTGCCTATCTCTCCCACTGTCCCCTTTCTGCCACCGTCATTGATACCGGAAAGGAGGACAGCGCTCCAGGAACCCCCGACGGTGAGCAGGGGGAGCCCCTCTCTGACCGGGATAGCCGTTCAGCCAGGGGGATGGGAATTCCGGATCTGATTGGGGTCCGGGCGGAGACGGTCAACCATATCACAGAGGTTGTCATTGAACCGGGGGATATCAAAAACAGCAGGGCGCCCCGTTTCCATCACAAATGGCAGGTGGCCTTTTATGCTGTGCTGTTGACAAAGATGGTAACCACCCACGGCATCGGGGCAAGGGTGTCAGATACCGGGTTTTTGCTGACAGCGTCCCGTCATGGCGTTTATGACCGGCATCCCTTTGACCTGAAACCCTACATGGCGGCGTTTCCCATGCTCCTTGAAACCCTGGGTTCTCTGCTTTTCCGTCCGGGATCCGCCGCCGGCCACCGGTTGAACTCCCGTTGCACGGCCTGTGAGTGGCTGCCGTGCTGCTACCGGGATGCCCTTGAAAACGAACCGGTACAGTTTCTACCGGGATTAACCAGGGGGGCTTTGTTAAAATTAAGAGAGACCGGGCTGGCCACCATGGCAGAAACCCGTGCAGCCCTGGAGACCGGAACCGGGAAAGACGGTGAGGCTGTTGCCGGCAAGGAATCCTGTTTCACCGCGGAGCAGAGAAAAGAACTTGCCGGGCAGTGCCGGGCTTTCCTGGAAAACCGCATTGTGCTGCGCAAAAAACGAACCCGGCTGTTTCCGGAAAACATGTCCAGCGCTTTGTTCATCCATGTGGTGGAAGATCCCGCTGCCGGGGCGCCCTCTGCCCTGGCATGGAGAATGGTGAACGCCTCCCTTGACATCCTTGAGGACCATGCCTGGACAATGGACAGCGGCGAGGAACGACACCGGGTGTGGCGGGAGTTTTCACGCCGGGTGTCAGCTGCCTGGCACAAGAGCATCGCTTCGGGGAAAGGCCCCCACATTTTTTATTTTGGCACCAGACCCCGGCAGGTTCTACAGGAGTGGAGTGCCACCGTGGACACTCCTGGCCATAACCCCGGGGAACCGGACGCAAACCAGTCAGCACCGGGAATCCCCCCGGCCTTTTTATGGCAAACCCGGCCCTGTCACTGGACCGATCTCAAGAAACTCTTCCTGTCCCATTTTTACATGCCAGCCCCCGGCGTTGCCTCCCTGTATACCCTGGTCCATCTGTTCAACTGCCAGGGGGAAAGTCCCGGTCTTGACCGGCCCGAAACTCTGTTCCACAGCCATGATGGGGGTCCTTCAAGCCCCAGTCTCAGGAAAACCAAGGTCGCAGCAGGGGTAGCCGCCATGGCGGCTCTTTACGCAAAGGCCGGGGATTACCTGGAAAGCCGGTGGCAACAGGAGTGGAAACAGGTTCCTTTTGGCCGGGGTGGTTTAAAAGACTCCTGGCTGGGATTTGTCCAGGAGGAGCGGCAATCCAGGGAGAACAGTATTCTGACAAGCCAGGAGCAGACACTGGACGAAAGGGTGGAGAAGTTCAGGGCCGTGGGGTACCTGAAATTTTGTCACACCCGGCTGGATCACGAGGGGCGTTTCCTCTATGTTTTTCAAGCCTCTGAAAGACGCCTGAGATCCAAATTCCGCCAGGGGGACTTTTTAAAACTTGCCCCCCACGGTATCGGGGATATTCAAAACGGGTTTCCCGTTATCATTGCCCGGTACAGTACCGGTAAGGGAGAGATAGCCCTTCTCTCCAGGGCCGGCAGACTGACGGTCAACAGGGATCTTTTCTACTCCCTGGAAGAGGATACCAGTGACTGGAACCAGGAGAAACTTGCCCATGTGATCGCCACCGCCTTTGCCGACGGCCGGCCCCATTTTTTAAAGGAGCTGCTGTTCGGATCGGCAGAAACAGACCAGGCATCCGCCTCCAGGGACGAAAACATCTCCAGGGACGAAAACATCTCCAGGGAAGAAAACAGCTCAAGGGAAGAAAACAGCTCCCTGGCGTGGGTGAAAAACTGGATCGGCCAACACCATGCCGGCCTGAACCCCTCCCAGGAGCAGGCCCTGTTTCTGCCATTTCTCCACAATACCAGCATGATACAGGGGCCCCCGGGAACGGGCAAAACCCATCTGCTGGGGTGGATACTCATGGCCCTGGTCATGCAGGCCCATGAGGCAGAGGTTCCCATCTGCATCGGTATCAGCGCCCTTACCCACCAGGCCATTGACAATGTGATGGAGAAGGTGACAGAGATTGCCAATGCCCATTTTCCAGGCAGATTTCCCGGGCGCTGCATCAAATGGGGGCCGTCCCGTCAGGGCAACGGCACTGACAATGATGACACAGCAGCCCCTGGCGATAAGGGGGATGACCATGGTAACGATTTCCATGGTGGCCGGGACAGTGGTGTTGAGGTGGAGTTCTCCACCTCTGCCGAGGAGGTTTTCAGCCATCCATGGCTGATACTGGGTGCCACAGGGTATGGGTTTTACAACCTGTTTGACAGCAGAAAGGGGCATTTCCCCAGGGCGCTGGACTGGGTTATTTTTGACGAAGCCTCCCAGGTCCTCATCCCCCAGGCGTTGTTGAGCCTTGTCTACGGCAAAAACCGCTTTTTGTTTCTCGGGGATGTTCATCAACTGCCTCCCATCGTGCTGGGCCGTTACGACGGGGAAAACCGGGAGGAGGCGGTGGAGCCGGACCGGTCCATCCCCTTTGACAGATCCATCCTGGCCCATCTCCTCCAG
>DATFJZ010000229.1:0-7591 GCA_035268945.1 Desulfobacteraceae bacterium
TTAGAAGCAGATAATAAGGATTTACAATGAACGATATTTTCCACGGCACCACCATTCTGGCCCTTCGCTGCAAGGGCAGGGTGGTGGTGGCCGGTGACGGCCAGGTGACCCTTGGCAGTACGGTGACAAAGCACAAGGCCAAAAAGGTAAGGCGTATTTACAATGACAAGATCATCACCGGGTTCGCCGGTGCCACGGCCGATGCCCTGCACCTTGCCGAAAAGCTTGAAAAACGGCTGGAACAGTACAATGGCAATTTAACACGAAGTGCCGTGGAGCTGGCCAGGGAGTGGCGCACGGACAAATACCTGCGGCGGCTTGAGGCAATGATGATTGCGGTGGACGAGACAAAAACCTATCTTCTCTCGGGAAATGGTGATATTATCGAACCGGATCACGGAGTGATCAGCATCGGCTCCGGCAGTGCATCGGCCCAGGCCGCTGCCACGGCCCTGATGAACCACACCGAACTTTCACCCGTTGACATTGTCAAGGAGGCCATGGAAATTGCCGCCTCCCTGTGCATATACACCAACCATCACATTACCATTGAAGAGATATCAAATGAGTGAGTTAAAGCCCGCAGAAATAGTAAAAGAACTTGACCGGTACATCATCGGCCAGGAGAACGCAAAAAAATCCGTTGCCATTGCCCTGCGGAACCGTTGGCGCCGTCGCCAGGTTCCCGATGACCTGAGGGAGGAGATTGCCCCGAAAAACATCATCCTCATTGGGTCCACCGGTGTGGGCAAGACAGAGATCGCCCGAAGGCTTGCCAAGCTTGCCGACTCACCCTTTTTCAAGGTCGAGGCCTCCAAGTTCACCGAGGTCGGCTATGTGGGCAGGGATGTGGAGTCCATGATCCGGGATCTTTTGGAATTGACGGTGAACAACCTCAAGATACGCCAGCAGGACGCTGTCCAGGAAAAGGCCGCCCGGGTTGCCGAAGAGAGGCTCCTTGACCTGCTGCTGCCCAAATCGGGCAAGACAGAAGAAGACCACAGCTCTGCCAGGGAAAGCGAACCCCACCTGGAGCTTGTGACCACCGACTCCACCCAGTCCTCCACCCGGGAAAAGCTGAGAAAGATGCTGAAAAAAGGCAAGCTGGATTCGCGGTATGTGGACCTGGACGTTTCCGACTCGACCTCGCCCATTGTTGAGATCTTTTCCAACACCGGCATGGAAGAGATGGGAGTCAACATGAAGGACATGCTGGGCAATCTCATGCCGAAAAGCACAAAACGGCGCAAGGTCAAGGTCAAGGAGGCGATAAAGCTTCTCACCCAGGAAGAGGCAGCCCACATGGTGGACATGGAGCAGGTCACCGCCGATGCCGTCAACGCCGTGGAGCAGTCCGGGATCATTTTTCTTGACGAGATCGACAAGATCGCCGGAAAAGAGTCCAGCCATGGCCCGGAGGTGTCCAAACAGGGCGTTCAGCGGGATCTGCTGCCCATTGTCGAGGGGAGCAGCGTGCCGACCAAGTACGGAACGGTCAAAACGGACCACATCCTCTTTATCGCCTCAGGGGCCTTTCACACGGCCAAGCCCTCGGATCTCATTCCAGAGCTCCAGGGCCGGTTTCCCATCCGTGTGGAGCTTGAATCCCTTGGCAGAAACGAGTTTGTCAAGATCCTCACCGAGCCGAAAAACGCCCTGGTGCTCCAGTACATCGCCCTGTTGAGAACCGAAGATATCGATCTTTCCTTTACCCAGGATGCCGTGGAAAAGATCGCCGCCATTGCCGTGGATGTCAATGCGGCAACGGAAAACATCGGAGCCAGGCGGCTGCACACCCTCATGGAGAGGCTGCTGGAAAAGATCCTCTTTTCCGCTCCCGATGTGGATGAAAAAACCATTGTCATTGACGCCGGGTTCGTGGAGCAGCAGCTCATGGACATTGTCAGGGACGAAGACCTGAGCAGGTATATTTTATAATATGAATGTTGCAGACATACTCATCGAATTCCTGCCGTACATCCGGCAGTTCTCCGGCAAGACCATCGTGGTCAAGTACGGTGGCCATGCCATGGTGGATGAAACGCTCCGGGAGGATTTTGCCAGGGACATCACCCTGCTGAAATATGTTGGCCTCAATCCCGTTGTGGTCCACGGGGGCGGTCCCCAGATCAACAAGGTGCTGGATGCCATGGGCATCATCCCCAGGTTTATCAGGGGCATGCGCTACACCGATGACAAGATCATGGATGTGGTGGAGATGGTCCTCGGGGGCAAGGTCAACAAGGAGATCGTCTCGGAGATCAACCGGTGCGGCGGCCGGGCTGTCGGGCTGACGGGAAAGGACGGTGACCTGATCTTTGCCGAAAAGATGACCATCCTCAGCCAGCCGGAGGACGAAACCCCGCCGGAGATCATCGATCCCGGCATGGTGGGGGCCGTGTCAAAGATCAACACCGATATCATCCACACCCTTGCCGGCAACGGGTTTATTCCCGTGATCGCACCGGTGGGAACGGGGAGAAACAACGAAACCTACAACATCAACGCCGACCTGGTGGCTTCAAAAGTCGCCTCGGCCCTCAATGCGGCACGCCTCATCCTGCTCACCGATGTTGACGGCCTCCTGGATCCCGAAGAGAAGCTGATCTCGTCCGTTGATGCCGATACCATCCAGAAAATGATTCGTCGGGGCGAGATAAAGGGGGGAATGATTCCCAAGATGGAGTGCTGCACGGAAGTGCTTGAAAACGGTGTTGAAAAAGCCCATATCATCAACGGGACAAAGCCCCACGCCCTGCTGCTCGAGCTCTTCACCGATTCGGGCATCGGGACTCAGCTTGTCTGCGACAAGAAAACGGACCGCTGACCCTCCGGAACGGGAGAATTGAGAGGAATTATTACGGGCGCATTCCCTTTTTCGGGGTCGCAGGCTTAATTGCCCGGAAAATGATCATGCCGGAAAAATGGGAACGTGCCACTTTCACTGCCCGGGCACACAAGGGCAGGTAGAGATCACAAGAGGAAGCGATAATGAACACCCTTGAAAAAACCGATCACTATATTTTGAACACCTATCCAAGGCAGCAGACCGTTTTTGTCAAAGGCCAGGGGGCGACCCTGTGGGATGACAGGGGCAACGCCTACACCGATTTTCTGGCCGGTATTGCCGTCACAGGCCTTGGCCACTGCCATCCCGGGGTTGTCAGGGCCATGGCAGAGCAGGCCGAAAAGCTGATCCACGTCTCCAATCTCTACTACACCGAGCCCCAGGCGGAACTGGCAGAGCTTCTCGTACAGAAGAGCTTTGCCGACAAGGTTTTTTTTGCCAACTCCGGGGCCGAGGCCAACGAGGCGGCCATCAAGCTTGCCCGACGGTATTTCAGGGAAAAAAACGACACCGGCCGTTTCAAGATCATCACCATGGACAAATCCTTTCACGGACGGACCATGGCCACCCTTTCAGCCACGGGCCAGGAAAAAATCAAACAGGGGTTTTCCCCCCTGGTTGAAGGGTTCCACCATGTTCCGTTCAACGACATCGAGGCCTTGAAATCCCGGATGGACGGCTCGGTGTGCGCTGTGATGCTGGAGCCGGTCCAGGGGGAGGGCGGTGTGGTTCCGGCGGACCCCGACTATCTGAAACAGGTCCGGCAGCTCTGCAGCGAAGAGGGGTGCCTGCTGATCTTTGACGAGGTTCAGACCGGCATGGGCCGGTGCGGAGAGCTCTTCGCCCATGAACACTACGGTGTTGTACCGGATATCATGACCCTTGCCAAGGCCCTGGGCAATGGCCTGCCCATCGGCGCCATGCTCGCCAGTGACGATGCCGCCACGGGGTTTGCCATGGGAAGCCACGGGACCACCTTTGGCGGGACCCCTTTTGTGGCAGCCGCGGCCCTGGAAGTGGTAAAGACCGTGTCTGACCCTTCCTTCCTCACCGCTGTCCGGGAAAAGGCAGACTATTTTGCCCATCGGCTCAACGGGTTAAAAGAGCGCCACTCGTCTGTTCGGCAGGTGAGGGGAGTCGGCCTGCTCCTCGGGTTGGAACTTGACGCCAAACAGCCTGACATTGTTTTGGAATGCATGAAAAAAGGCTTTATTATTAATCTGATTCAAGATAAAATTATCCGATTTGCTCCTCCCCTTGTGATCACAAAAGAGGAGATCGACGGCCTTGTCAAAGCCCTTGACGCTTTGCTTTAATGACTTGACTAAATGGAGAAAACCATTGAAAAAAGATTTACTTTCCCTCCTTGACCTTGAAAAGGGGGACTTTACATATCTGCTGGACAGGGCGCTGCAGCTGAAAAAACGGTTTAACCAGGGAATCTGTGAAAAGACCCTAACCGGAAAAAGCCTGGGCCTGATTTTTGACAAAAAATCCACGCGCACCCGGGTGGCCTTTGAGACGGCCATGATACAGCTTGGCGGTACCCCGATTTTCATGAGCACCCAGGACACCCAGATTTCCAGGAACGAACCTGCCAGGGACACGGCGCGGGTGCTCTCCCGGTACATCGATGCCCTTGCCATGCGGACCTTTGATCATTCCCTTGTGGAGGCCTTTGCCCAGGCGTCCGCCATACCGGTGATCAATGCCTTGACCGACTCCTTCCACCCCTGCCAGATTCTCAGCGACATCATGACGGTGATGGAGAAGAAGGGGGGATACCAGGGAATGAAGGTTGTCTGGGTGGGGGACGGCAACAATGTGGCCAACTCCTGGGTCAATGCGGCGGCTGTTCTGGGGTTTGACCTCGTTGTGGCCTCCCCGGCCCGGTATGCCGTTGATGAAACGTTCCTGGCCAAAGCCCTTGACAGGGGCAGCAACCACATCACCTTTACCGACGATCCCTTTGAGGCGGTGAGGGATGCCGATGTGATCTACACCGATGTATGGGCCAGCATGGGCCAGGAAGAAGAGCAGGAGAAAAGAGAGGAAATATTTAAACGGTTCCAGGTGAACCGGGAGCTGGTCTCAATGGCGAAGAAGGATGCCATGGTGATGCACTGCCTTCCCGCCCACCGGGGCGAGGAGATCACCGAAGAGATCCTCGAAGCACCGGGGGCTGTTTTCTGGGATCAGGCGGAAAACAAGCGCCACATGCACAAGGCGATCCTGGAAACCCTCATCGCCGGCAAATAGGGCTTGCCCGGTCCACCCTCCCGATCCTGCCGGGGGTCGTCGGACCTGGGCGATAGTGAAATTCAACGAACAAGGAGAATAAAAACGTGTCACAAATCAATAAAGTTGTTCTGGCCTACTCCGGCGGACTGGACACTTCGGTTATCCTCAAATGGCTCATCGAAACCTACCAGTGCGAGGTGGTCACCTTTTCCGCTGACCTTGGCCAGGAAGAGGAGCTGGACGGTCTCGAAGAGAAGGCCCTTGCCACAGGTGCTGTCAAGGCCTATGTGGAGGATCTCCGGGAGGATTTTGTCAAAAACTATATCTTCCCCGCCTTCCGGGCCAATGCCATCTATGAGGGGCAATACCTCCTGGGAACCTCCATTGCCAGGCCCCTCATTGCCAAACGGCAGATTGAAATCGCCCACCAGGAGGGGGCTGATGCGGTGAGTCACGGTGCCACGGGAAAGGGAAACGACCAGGTTCGGTTCGAGCTCGGCTACCTTGCCATGGATCCGGGCATCAAGATCATTGCCCCGTGGCGGGACTGGGACCTCAACTCCAGAACCCGACTCATGGCCTTTGCCAAGGCCCACGGTATCAAGGTTCCCCAGACCCCTGACAAGCCGTACAGCACGGACAGGAACATGCTCCACATCAGCTACGAGGGCGGTGTCCTGGAAGATCCCTGGGCCCCGGCCACGGATGACATGTTCACCATGTCCGTCAAGCCGGAAGAGGCCCCGGACCTCCCCGAATTTGTGGATATCACCTTTAAGAACGGCGATCCCGTTGCCGTGAACAACAGGGAGATGTCCCCGGCGGTGCTGTTCAAGGAGCTGAACACCCTTGCCGGCAGGAACGGCATCGGCCGCATCGATCTTGTGGAAAACCGCTTTGTGGGCATGAAATCCAGGGGGGTGTATGAAACTCCGGGGGGCACGATTCTCAGGCTGGCCCACATGACCATGGAGTCCATCACACTGGACAGAGAAGTGGCCCATATCCGGGACTCCCTGGTTCCAAAGTATGCCGAACTGATATACAACGGCTTCTGGTTTTCTCCGGAGATGGAGATGCTCCAGAAGATGATCGATGACACCCAGACCAATGTGTCGGGAAGGGTCCGGCTGAAGCTCTACAAGGGTGGCTGCCATGTTGTGGGCAGGGAGTCCGACAACAGCCTCTACGATGAATCCTTTGCCACCTTTGAAGACGACGAGGTGTACACGCAAAAGGATGCCGAGGGGTTTATTCGGCTCAATGCCCTGCGGCTTCGCATCAAGAAGCTGTCGGAAAAACACTAGGCCAAAGGGGTCAGGCCTGCGTTATTGTACTTTTGTCAAAACCCTGTGTTTAAAGACAAATTGAAACAAAAGTACAATAACGCAGGCCTGACCCCCCAACGATACGAAATGATTTAAACACAAGGAATTGTATGGCTGAAAAACCGTGGGGGGGACGATTCTCCCAGAAGACCGATGAAGCTGTTGAAAAATTCACCTCATCCATTGATGTGGACAGGGAACTCTACGCCTGTGACATCAAGGGATCCATTGCCCATCTGAAAATGCTTGCCAATGAATCCATCATTACCGATGACGAGGCAGCCGCCCTGATCAAGGGACTTGCCAGGGTAAAACAGCGCATCGAGAACAACGAGATGGTCTATTCCGATGCCCTGGAAGATATCCACATGCACATCGAGACGGCCCTTGGCCAGGAGGCCGGAGAAACGGCCAAAAAACTCCACACGGCAAGGAGCAGAAACGACCAGATCGCCCTGGATGTGAGAATCTACCTCAAAGAGGAGACGGAAAAGATCATGGCCCTGCTTCTGGGTCTGCAGAGGGTTCTGGTTGAGGTTGCCGGGAAGCACAGCGATGTTGTCATGCCGGGATACACCCATCTCCAGAGGGCCCAGCCGGTTCTGTTCGCCCACCACCTCATGGCCTATTACGAGATGTTCAAACGGGATTACCAGCGGTTTGAAGACTCCATGAAGCGGGTGGATGTCATGCCCCTGGGAAGTGCCGCCCTTGCCGGCACCACCTTTCCTCTGAACAGGGAGTACACACGGGAAGTGCTGGGATTTGGAGACGTGTCTGACAACAGCATGGATTCTGTGTCTGACAGGGATTTTGTCATGGAATTCATCTCCCACGCCTCCATTGCCATGATCCATCTGTCACGCTTTTCCGAAGAGCTTGTGCTCTGGTCCTCATCGGAGTTTTCATTCATCACCATCTCCGATGCCTTTACAACGGGCTCCAGCATCATGCCCCAGAAAAAAAACCCCGATGTGGCCGAGCTGGTCCGGGGAAAGACGGCAAGGGTGGTGGGCAACCTCATGTCCATCATGACCCTGATGAAATCCCTGCCCCTTGCCTACAACCGGGACATGCAGGAGGACAAGGAGCCGCTGTTTGACACGGTGAACACCTTGAAGGCCTCCCTTGACATCTACAGCCGCATGGTTCCCGGCATCGAGGTGAACAGCCT
>DATFJZ010000230.1:0-4659 GCA_035268945.1 Desulfobacteraceae bacterium
GGCGTGAAGTTCGCCAGTCTTTCAGCTCTTTTACCGCCAGAAGCTCCTCAAGTTCGCCTGCTTCCATTTTCCGTCGGACAATGGCATCCCATATGCAGGCTGTTTCTTTGTTGACCTCGCAGATCCCCTGGGAGGAGCCCCCGCAGGGGCCGTGGAGGAGGCTTTTGGCGCATCTGGCAACGGGACACAGTCCTGCAAAGAGGTGTGTACGGCAGGTGCCGCAGCCGGCGCACCGCTCCTCCCATATGCCGTGCTGGACGGCGCCGCCGAAAAAGGTGGTGTTCACACCGGGAAAGACGGTGGTTTCATCGTACATCTCCGTTAAAAACTGGGGACCCACCCCGCAGGCCAGGGAGATTAGCGCCTGGTAATCATCCACCACATCCCGGATCTGTTTGACATATTCGTTGTCACACTGTCTCTCCAGGACATCCACATGGATGTCAATGGGTTTATTTTCTTTTTTCCTGGCAATGCGCAGGGATGCGGCCAGAATGTCAGCCTCTTTCAAGCCGCCCACATTGCACACAGTAACGCACCCTTTGCACCCCAGAATGAGGATTTTTTTCTTGTGCGCCACCATGGCCAGTATCTCTTCCAGGGGTTTCTGATCTGCCACTATCATGCTTCACCTCTCTGTTTTGGTGGGCTCGATCATAACATCGGCCAGATCCGCTGGTTTGTGGTTCCTCCGCTGCATGATCAAGCCCTGGTTTTGTTACGCTGCATGGTCCTGGTGTACCGGTGTGGGACCCAGTGCCCGTATTCTGTCGGTCATTTCCCGGGCAATCTCGGCAAACCTGGCCCCCTGGGCGGACGAGAGGTTGAACATCGCCACCCGCTCGGGTTCAACCCCTGCTTCCATTAAGATGTTCTTTACCCGTTTCACCTTTTTTGCGGCCTTGAGGTTGCCCTCGATAAAGTGGCACTCCCCTTCAAGGCACCCGGCCACATAGACACCGTCTGCTCCCTGCTCGATGGCGTTGAGCAGGTGAAGGATGTCCACCCTTCCCGTGCAGGGCAGCTGGATGATCTTGATATCAGCCGGATAGGACAGCCTCATGGAACCTGCCAGGTCCCCGGCGGCATAGGCTCAGTACTGGCAGCAGAATGCGATGATCTTCGGTTCAAATTCCCCGGTCATGATTCACCTCCGTTTGTTTTATAAGAAAGTTGTGTTGCTCCGGCAGCCGGTTCGATGACCATGCTCCGGCCATGCCGGTTTTCTATGAACGTCTCTGGTTTTACGCCTCTTCAAAAAGGGCCCGGCTCTTGGCAAGGATCTGCTGGTCGGTAAAGTGGTTCAGCTGGATGGCCCTGCCGGGGCATTCCGCCACACAGGCGCCGCAGCCGTGGCACCTTGCCGGGTCAATCTCTGCATAACCATCCCTGTGTATCTCCGGTATTTCGTAGGGGCAGGTGCGGACACAGGTGAGGCACACGGCGCATTTTTCCGGGGTTACCTCGGCCACCACCCCGCCCACCATCAAGGTATCCCGGGATAGGATGGCCATGGCCCTGGCAACACCGGCCCTTGCCTGGGCGATGCTCTCCTCCAGGGGCTTTGGATAGTGGGCCAGGCCGGCAACAAAGATGCCGCTGGAGGCAAGATCCACCGGCCGCAGTTTTGCGTGGGCCTCGACCAGGAACCCTTCACTGTTGGTGGGCACTTTGAAGATCTCAAACAGTTCTCTGTTGGCGTGTGGAAGAATCCCCGTGGCCAGCACCACAAGGTCGGGATGGATGGTCACCGGAACCCGGAGCACATGGTCCACGACGGAAAGTTCCAGCTGGTTTGCCGGATTTTTCCGTACAACGGGTTTTTCTTCAAGGTCGTACCGGATAAAGAGGATGCCAAGCCTTCTTGCCTCCTGGTAGAGGGTCTCCCTGAACCCGTAGGACCGAAGGTCCCGGTAGAGGATGTACACCCTTTTCCGTCTGTCCATCTTCTTTATGGCAATGGCGCTTTTCAGGCTGTGGGTGCAGCAAACCTTGCTGCAGTAGGGGTTTTCCCGGTTCCGTGATCCCACGCACTGGATAAATACAACGGCCTCTGCCCTGGTGATGCGGCTGTCGGCTTCTCTGAAGGCCTTGTCCATGTCCAGGTGGGTCAAAACATCGGGGTGGTCGTTGTACAGGTATTCGTCGGGCTTGTACTCCCTGCCGCCGGTGGCTATGATTGCCGCCCCGTGGTGGATGGTGGTTTTGCTGTTGTCGTTGTGGATTTCCAGGGTTGTGGAAAAGTTGCCCATGGCACCGGTAAACGCCGTTACCGTGGTGTTCAGGTGAACCGTCACCAGGGGATGGGTGGCAAGTTTTTCACCAAGGACGTCCAGGTAATTATGGATATCTTCTCCCTTCCAGGTGGTGTTGAGCTTTCCGGCAACGCCGCCGAGGACAGGGTCTTTTTCCACCAGGTGGACATGAACCCCCTGGTCGGCGGCATTCAAGGTCGCTTCCATGCCCGCCGCACCGCCGCCCACAACGAGCAGCTCTTTTTTGATCTCCAGGCTCACCTGGTGAAGGGGGGTTACAAAGGCCGCCTTGGCCACGGCCATGCGCACCAGCTCTTTGGCCTTTTTCGTGGCCTTTTCCGGCTGGTTCATGTGCACCCAGGTGTTCTGGTCCCTGATGTTGGCCATCTCAAAGAGGTACTTGTTCAGGCCGGCATCCCGGATGGTCTCCTGGAAGAGGGGTTCGTGGGTGCGGGGGGAACACGAGGCCACCACCACCCTGTTGAGATTCTGCTCCCGGATCACCGTTTTCATCTGCTCCTGGGTGTCCTGGGAGCAGGTGAACAGGTTCTCCTCCACATGGACCACAAAGGGGAGGGTGGCCGCATACTCCCTCACCGCCGGCACGTCGGCAATGCCGCCGATGTTGATGCCGCAGTTGCAGACAAAGACCCCGATGCGGGGTGTCTGTCCGGCGACATCGGTTTCCGGGGGCAATTGCCGGGTTCTGGTCTCCTTCCACCGGTGATCCTTGAGGGTTGCTGAGGCCCCTGCCGCCGCTGCCGACGCCTCCATCACCGATGAGGGGATGTCCTTGGGCTCCTGAAAGGCACCGCACACGTAGATCCCCTTGCGGCTGGTGCTCACCGGCGACAGGTTGGTCGTTTCGGCAAACCCGTGTCTGTTCAGGCGGATGCCTGTTTTTTCGGCAAGGGTTTTTGCATCCCTGTTGGGGGCCAGTCCGATGGAGAGCACCACCATGTCAAAGACCTCCTCTGCGGTGCTGCCCCCTTCGCTGGCATAGACAAGCCTGTACCGGTCGCCGGGTTCGGGAAACACCGAGTGGATCCTCGACCGGATGAACCGCACCCCGCTGTCATCCTCGGCCCGCATCTGGTATTTGTCAAACTCCTTGCCGTGGGTTCGCATGTCCATGAAAAAAATCGCCGTATCCAGCCCGTCGGGGCTGTGTTCCTTGGCGATAATGGCCTGTTTGTTGGCATACATGCAGCAGACACTGGAGCAGTAGGCGTGGTCACCCCTGTTGATGTCCCTGGAGCCCACGCACTGGAGCCAGGCGATTTTTTTCGGTTCGCCATGGTCCGACGGCCGGACCAGGTGGCCGGCAAAGGGGCCCGAGGCGGAGAGGATTCTCTCAAACTCCAGGCTGGTCATGACGTTGGGGCTGTGGCCGTAGCAGTAAGAGGTCATGTCAGAGGGGTCAAAGGGGGTAAACCCCGGGGAGAGGATAACGGCGCCCACGTGGAGCTCTTTTGTCTGTTCTGCCATGGTGTGGTCCACGGCATTGGCCAGGCACGCCTTGACGCACTGCATGCACTCCGAGCAGTAACCGCAGTTCAGGCAGCGCTCTGCCTCTTTTCGTCCTTCCCCTTCACCGTATCCCAGGTCCACCTCGTCAAAGTTGCCCCTCCGTTTTGAAAGGGCAAGCTGTTGTGGTTTGTACCGGGGAATCACCGCTGTGCCGGGGAGAACCGGTCTGATATCGGGCGGTTTCGCTTCCCGGGTGTCTTTTGGGGTCTGTTCCTTGTCGGCAGACAGGGTTTCGCCGTCAAGGTAGCGGCAGATGGAGCGTGCCGCAGTCATGCCGGCGGCAACGGCCTCGATGGCCGTGGCCGGACCGGTCATGGCGTCCCCCCCGGCAAAGACCCCTTTGCGGCCCGTGGCAAGGGTGACCGGGTCCGCCTCAAGGGTGTCCCAGCGGCTGGCTGTAATTTCTTGGGAATCATTGACACCGGAGATGTCCGGTCGCTGGCCGATGGCCAGAATAACCTGGTCACAGACCAGCTCGTATTCCGTGCCGGGCAGGGGAACTGGCCGCTTCCTGCCGGAGCGGTCCGGTTCGCCAAGTTCCATTTTGATCACCTGGAGGGCCTTGACTTTGTTGTTCTGGCCGATAACGGCCGTTGGCGCGGCAAGGTAAACGAGCTTCGCCCCTTCCCCTTCCGCCGCCGTGATCTCCTCTTCCCAGGCCGGCATCTCTGTTCTGGTTCGGCGGTAGAGGATGGTAACCTCTTTTGCCCCCAGGCGCAGGGCGGCCCTTGCCACGTCAATGGCCACGTTGCCGCCGCCGATGATCACCAATTGCCTGCCGGTCTTCACCGTTCCCGTCAGGTTCAGCTCCCGGAGGAAATCCACCCCCTGGCTGACATTGTCAAGGGTTTCGCCGGGGATGCCCGGGGCGATT
>DATFJZ010000231.1:0-2271 GCA_035268945.1 Desulfobacteraceae bacterium
GTGACAGCATCGAGCAGCCTTGAGGCCATTGATGTTTTGAAAAAAGCGGAGATTGACCTCGTGCTCACCGATGTAAAAATGCCCGGCATGGACGGCATTGAACTCCTGGAACACATCAAGGGGAACCATCCGGACCTGCCGGTCATTGTCATGACGGCCCACGGAAGTGTTGAAAAGGCCGTGGAGGCCATGCACAAGGGGGCCTACACCTTTATTCTCAAGCCCTTTGACAATGACACCCTGCTGGCCCAGATCTCAAAGGCCATCGCCATCACCAGGATCGTGCAGGAAAACACCATGCTCCGCAGGGCCGTTGAATCCCGGTACAGTTTTGACAACATCATCGGCAAAAGCAAACCCATGCTCAACCTCTACGAAACCATCCAGAAAATCGCACCTACCAGTGCCACAGTGCTGATCCAGGGTGAGAGCGGCACTGGCAAGGAACTGGTGGCAAAATCCATCCACTTTAACAGCCCGCGAAAGAGCAGCCCCCTCATTGCCGTTAACTGCTCTGCATTTGCCGAAACCCTCCTGGAGAGCGAACTCTTCGGTCATGAAAAAGGTGCCTTTACCGGGGCAACATCCATGAAAAAGGGACGGTTTGAAATGGCTGACAAGGGGACGGTCTTCCTGGATGAGATCGGAGAAATCCCCCTGAGCCTCCAGGTAAAACTCTTAAGAGTACTCCAGGAAAAGACATTTGAACGGGTCGGCGGCACCACACCGGTGTCCGTGGATTTCCGTCTGGTGGCGGCCACCAATAAAACCCTTGAAAAAGAGGTGGAAAAGGGCAGGTTCAGGGAGGATCTTTACTACAGGCTCAACGTGGTCAAAGCAGAGATACCACCCCTCAGGGAACGCAGACAGGACATTCCCCTTTTGATCAGCCATTTCATCGAAAAATACACTGCTGAGCATGATGTCTCCCCCATCACCGGGGTTTCCAGGAACGCGGCCCAGCTGCTGTTTGACTACTCCTGGCCGGGAAATATCAGACAACTTGAAAACGTCATGGAAAGGGCCGTCATTCTGGCAGGGAAAGAGCTGATCACCCAGGCCGATCTCCCCGAAGAGATCAGGGGAAAAACCGGCTCCGACCTGAAACTCGACGGCATCCCCGAAGCAGGGGGCCTTTCGGAGACCCTGGCCATGGTGGAAAAGAAAATGATCCAGCGGGCCATGGCCCGTGCCAACAATGTTCAGACAGAAGCCGCTAAAATCCTTGGCATCGGAAAAAGCGGGCTCAACCAGAAACTGAAAAAGTTAGGCTTATAAGAGGTTAATGCCGGCTGACTCGGATCACGGGCAAGGGGGTCTCCGATAAAAACCGACCCCCTGCACCAGAGCCTGTCAGCTTTTGGCAAGTCTGCTTTCAGCCACGGGGAAGTAAAGGGAATCTTTGTGATCCGACACAATGGTTTTAAAAAAGGTGTTGCTCTCTTTCTCCACTCCCTGGACGGCAAGGAGTATCCCCAGGTTAAAAAGGGCCTCGTCTTTCAAAAATGGATTATCGCCATCAACGACTTCCCTGAAAGAGGCCTCTGCCCTGTCATACTGATCCCCGGCCTGGCAGGCATGACCCAGGGAAACCTGGATAAGATTGTGCATCACAGGGTCATCACTGAACTGGTCAAGGGCTTTTTCATACATTTCCCGGGCCTTGTCAAATTTTGACGCCTTGTAGCAGATGCCGGCATACCGGACCAGGGCGACCCTTCCGGCAGAGGTGTTGGCGTACTGCTCCAGGAGTTTGTTAAAATCCTCCTTCACCGCTTCATACCCCTCAACCGGCTCTTGACCGCTGTATTTTTCCAGGGTCTGGGCAAGGAGGGTTGATGCGCTACTGCCGGCCTTCTGGATATTGTAAACCGTACCTGCAAAAATAACCACCACAGCGGCAACAGCAGCTGCGATCCAAACGATCTGCTTCTTGTACTTCCCTGCCTTTTCCAGCCCGTTATAGAGGGCCTCAAGAAACGGATCCGGCTGCTCAAGCTCTTTTTTGCGTGCACGGGAAATCTTGTCTACCATTTACTGCCTCCTGAATAATCGTTTTTTTTAGATGAAAACCGTCAGCTATCAGCCGTCAGTATTTTTCTTATGATTACTGACGTCTGATTACTCTCAAATCAGATGGTTTTCATGCTTAGTTGTGGCCGGTTCCATGACCATGCTCCAGCTGTGCCGGTTATATGAAACAACCGAGTCAGAGCCCCCAGTGGATTTGCCCCGGCTGGAACTTGAGAACCAAAGGAGATAAGGATTTTT
>DATFJZ010000232.1:0-3034 GCA_035268945.1 Desulfobacteraceae bacterium
ACATTTATACAAATTCCTGATAAATCTTTTCATAACTAATGGGGATTGTTTTTTTTGTCAAGAATAATTTCACTGTTCTTTCGATTTACCATTAAATCTCTTCGTCTAGTTTCAGAAACCCGCCCACCTCTGCCATAGTCGCAGCGTGGAAATCCGCCTCCAGAGCGGGGTTGCCAAAGGCGATGAAGAAAACGCCTGCCCGGGCAGCAGCCGTTGCGTCATAGATCGAGTCGCCGATGAAAACCATCTCGCCGGGCTTAACCCCAAACCGGGTTAGAATTGCCAGCAGCTGGTCCGGTGCCGGTTTTGGACGGGCCACGTCCGCTGCGGTGACAACCATATCAAAAGAAGCGTCAAGGCCGTTGGCCTGGAGCACCGTGGCCATGGTGTCGGTCCGGTTGGTGGCAACTCCTTTGATGTAATGTCCGGCAGAGAGGGTTTCCAGCAGCGACTTCAGCCCCGGAGCCATTTTCATATGGGGAATAAACCTCTGGTATCCCACACTTTTCATAAACCGGTATACAGGTTCCAGGGATTCCATGTCCGAAAAAAGGTAGCCAATGGCTTCGGCCACAGTGAACATGTGCACCTTGACAAATTGTTCGTCTGTAAGCTCAGGCTTGTTGAAATGTCCAAGAACGAGGTTGTAATACATCCTGTTGGCATCGGCCGTATCAAACATCACCCCGTCACAGTCAAACACCACTGCCTTTATATTTTTCATTGAACCATCCCTGGTATCGTTCACGCAATTTTCCTGACGTATCATCAGGACCTTCAGAAGGAAGGACCATCAGAAGGACCATCAGACCTTCGGCAAAATCCGTTGTTTAATCAAAGCAAGCCGATCCGGACCAGCTTCTGCATCCCATGGTCATGGGGTTTGCCTGATAGCCTCTTTTCCCCTGTCGACAATATTTCCGAAGACGCGGATTTTAATCCGCGGCTTTAATTTGCTGTCGGTTATCAGGGTGATCACATCAAAATACCTTCCAATTGTACTCTTTCGGTTTTCAACCACAAGCTCCCAGGTGTTATCCTTTTCTGAGATTTTCTGAAGATCCGCAAGAATGTCCTGTCCCCGTTTGATCTCTGTGCCGGTGATGGAAAATGGATATTTTTCAGCAGGGTTTATTTTGACCCTGCTGCGGATGGTTTCATTGAAAGGCCCGGTCAGGCGGACAACCTGGGGAACAATATTGACAATTTTCTCCACCTGGCCGGTGACCTTTAAAGAGATCACTCTGTTTTGCCTGTCACTGGTATAAACCTGCATTCTTTTGAGCAGTTTCCTGCCGCCGTAACCCGAGGAGTCGACCTTGACCTTTACCATACCCTCCCCGCCCGGGGGAATTTTTCTGTCAAAGGAGACAGTGGAGCAGCCTCAGCCGGTCTTGACCTGCTGAATTTGAAGTTCGGCATCCCCTCGGTTTTCGATGACAAACCCGTGAATGATATCTTTTCCTTCGGGCAAAGGGGCAAACTCGTAGCTATTCTCCGGAACAAAGGCCCGGGGTTCCCCCTGGGCCGCGGCAAGGCAAACTCCAGGGATCATCAGACAGGCCAAAAGCACCTGGAAAAAAACGTTCACTTTTTTCATCATAACATCCCACCAGAATAGATTGTTGGTTTTGATCATTCTTTCACCCAAACTCGCTGCTTTTCGGGCCGGCGTTAACCGGCCCCGCCGTCAATGCAATACCATGGCAAAAATGGATACTACCCCTGTATGGCCCCTTTGTCAACCCCTGGAATCAAAGGACCGGCAATTCCAACGCTCCATGGGCGCCATGCATGGTTTAATGGATCCGGTGCAAGGCCAAAAATTGCTGAGCAGAGGTGTCAATCGATGATCCAGTTTTTCTGAGATAAGCGATTAAGAGCCCTCAACGGTTGGTCGGTCAGGAACAAGCGTTGGGGGCAGGGCTATTCTAAAAACTGGATCATCGAGTATCAACAACAAAAAAGAGCGTCGTTGATGGCCGTGCAGACAGGGCAGGGATCCGGGCCGCTGATCTTTTTCCCGTCCAGGGAGAAAACAGGCACGGCTCCCATGAGGGCATTGGTGAGAATCACCCTGCCAGAGGAGAAAAAGGTCTCCGGCGTTGTCTTTTCCCTGCGAGGGGTGTATCCCCACCGGGCCATCACCTCCAGAGCCGCGGCCTGGGTAACCCCTGGCAGAACATGGCGGGAACCGGGCACCACCACGGTATCCCCGTGGATCGCCATGATGCTGCAGGTGTTTGTTTCGGAAACGGTGCCGTCAACATTGCGAACAAGGGCCTCGTCTGCCCCCTTTTCCCCGGCGTAGAGGGAGGCCAGATAGTAGTAGAGGTAGTTCAGAGTCTTGTGGTCCGCCGTGGGAATCTGACGGGGGTCGGGGTAGGTGACAATATCGATCCCTGTTTTTCCGGCAGCAGCCAGGCGGTGCCGGTAGGGTCTTGCCGTGACAACCAAATCCCATTGGCCGGCATCTGTTTCACCGCTTCCCCTTGCCGCCGTGATCTTCACCGCAGCTGTCCCGGTTGTCAGCCGGTTTTCCCTCAACACCCGGTGGATCACCTTCGCCCAGGTAATGTCAAAGGGTCCCCGGTTGAAAAGCAGTGCCAGGCTGTTGTGGAACCTTGCCGTGTGCCGGTCCAGCCGGCGGGGAGTGCCGTTGTCCACCCGCAGGGTTTCAAACATTCCCGCCCCGTACTGAAACCCCGGAGAGAACGGAGAAACCAAAGCATCCTGGCGGTCAATGATTTTCCCGTTGAGCCACACTTTTTCCGGCCCTGTTTTCCCATGATTGCCCTGGTCCAGGGCCAGCCGCCTCAAAAAAGTCGCCCCCTTGTCAAGGGTCTCCTGGAACTCCTGTTCAGGGTCGGAATCAAAAACGATCCCCCCGCCGACTGAAAACCAAAGCTGGTTATCCCACAGGGTCGCCGTTCGAATGGCAATGGAGAGGTCCATGGTGTCGTGGAAACTGATGTACCCGATGGAACCGGTATAGATGTGGCGGTTGACCGATTCCAGCTCATCGATGATCTCC
>DATFJZ010000233.1:0-8465 GCA_035268945.1 Desulfobacteraceae bacterium
TCTCTTTTCGGGAAAAATAGGGCACAACACGATTGTTTTTGTCCACCCTTGCCATACGGAGTGCTTTGCCCTGCAAGTTGTCAAAGAACAGGCCCGGATCAAGGGTCAGAAGATCCTCGGGTTCGGAGTAGAGGGGGAATCGGTACTGCTCATCCCGGGTAAGGCTTCCCGCAATGGAGGGTTCGTAGTAACCGGTAAAGAGCACCTCTCCTCTGTCGTTGCTGCCGGCGGCCTGGTACACGGCGTAGTTTGTCTTGATAAAGCGGTTGAGCTCATCATTGCCCGGTCCGGTCTGGATAAATTCCAGGAATGTTGTCAGGGACTGCCTGACATGCCCGGCAGTGTAAACATCCCCGCTGAAATGGAATTTTCTCTGGCTTGGAATCCGTGAAAAATAGGTCAGGCTGTTCTCCAGGGCTGCAACGAGTTCTTTTTTCTTTCCCGTGTCGCTGAACTCCGGGTAGAGGGGTTTAGCAAGTTTTTTCAGGGCGGGGGGCGGTTGAACAGGCGTCTCTTTTTCGGGGGCGCATCCTGTTAAACAGGCCAGCAGAACCCAGAGAATAAGCAGCATGGGTGTGGCGGAATTTTGTCTGGGAAATTTCTTGGTCATCATATGGAATCCGTGGTTCATGGGGGCAGGGGATCGGCCCATGGATTTTTTTTAAATAAAATGCGTTTTAACCCGGCCGCTGCCAGGGGGGCTCTCCTTCCCCCACGGAGAGCCAGGGCTCCTCTTCCATTCACGCAGATTCTCCAGGATTTGTTCCGGGGTGAGGGGCCGCGCTTCATTCTTCTTGATGGCAGAGGTTTTGGTGGTGATCTTCCATTTTCCGGGTGCCTGCCGCAGCGGGCTCCATGGAACCGGGTTCTTCTCCGTTTTCCAGGGAGATGCCAAGGGAGGTGAATTTCCTGGCAGAGACCATGACCCGTTTTTCAAGAGACCCCACGGTTTTGTTGTAGGTGGCAGCCGTTCGCTCGATGTCCCTGCCAAGCCTGTTCATGTTTTCTGACATGGTACAGAGGCGCTGGTAAAGCTCCGTGCCAAGTCGGGTGATCTCTTTGGCATTTTCAGCGCTTTTTTCCTGGCGCCAGCCAAAGGAGACGGCCTTTAACAGGGCGATCAGGGTGGTGGGGGTTGCCAGAACAACACCCTTGTCAATGGCCGACTCAATGAGGTCCGGGTTGACAGCCAGGGCAGCGCTGAAATAGGTCTCCCCGGGAATAAAGAGCACGACAAATTCGGGGGAGGGGGAAAAGTGCTGCCAGTACTTTTTACTGGACAGGGTGGCAATGTGGGCTTGAACCTGTCTGGCGTGGTGTTGGAGAAAGCGTTGTTTCTCCTTTGACGTCTCCGCTTCCAGGGCATCCAGGTAGGCCGCCAGGGAGACCTTGGCATCCACCACGATGTTTCTGTCTCCCGGCAGGTGGACCACCATGTCGGGCCGCAGGCTTCCCCTGCCCGAGCCTGTGGCCGGCTGCTCGACAAAATCGCACTGGTCGGCCATGCCTGCGATCTCCGCCACCCGCTTCAGGGTCATCTCCCCCCATCGCCCCCTGACATGGGGGAGTCTCAACGCCTTTACAAGGTTTCCCGTCTCCTTTTGGAGGTTCTGCTGGGTCTTTGCCATGTCAAACAGTCGTGAAGAGAGCGAACCAAAGGCCTTTTCCCTTTCACGCTCCATGGCCCCCAGCCGGTCTTCATACTTTTCCAGGGCCTCCTGGACAGGGTCCACTTTTCTTAAGATCTCGTCACCCTTTATGTCAAAATCCTTTTTTGCCTCTTTGACATACCCGGCAAAGAACCTGTCGGCCAGCTCGAGGAACTGGCTGGAGTTGGTCTGGAGCGCCTCGGCTGACATGGCTTCGATTCTTTTGGCAAAAAACGACAACCCAAGCTTCTGAACGATCAAACAGACCAGCACGCCCGAGGAAAACCCGGCTGCCAAAAACGTCAGGTTTTCAAGGGTTATGGTGTCGATCTGCCACAAATCGGCCGCTCTTGCCCCCTGATTTTGATTTTAGATGGATGTCGGATATGACCATTCCCCTGTCATAGGACTTGCACATGTCGTAGATGGTTAACCCGGCTATGGACACTGCGGTAAGCGCTTCCATCTCCACCCCGGTTCTGCCGGCAAGGGAGGCCGTTGCCTCGATCACAACAGAGCTGTTTTCCATGTCAGGAAAGAAATCGACCTGGACATGGGTCAGGTTCAAGGGGTGGCACATGGGGATCAGGTCTGCGGTCTTCTTGGCAGCCATCACCCCGGCAATCCTGGCAGTTTCCAGGACATTGCCTTTTTTGACACTGGCTGCGGTGATTTTTTCCAGGGTCTCTTTTTTCATCTCAACCCTGCCGGCAGCCACCGCTGTTCGCCGGGTGACATCCTTGTCCGCCACATCAACCATCCTGACGCTGCCGTCCTGGTCAAGGTGCGTAAAATCATTCATTGCTGTGTTTCCTCTTTACTTGAAAAACTGCTCTTTTGACGTTACCTTGCTCTTTACTTCGTTAAGGGTCTCGGACAGGGTTTCAATGACATTCTCCCGGATATCCCCTGCCACAACGATGTACATGACATCATCACCAATGGCCAGATCCCTGTTCTCTGCGATCTCAACAAGCACCTCAACAATGCCGGATTTGGCTTTCTGCCGGGCAATCAGACGGTCCAGCCGGTCATGGTCCACCGTTACCCGGAGCCCTGTCACCTGCTGGCCTTCCCTTGTGGTCTTTCGCACCACGCCGTTGTGACAGAGGATCATCCCCGCCTTTGGATAGTCAGGGTGCTGTTTTACCGTTTTTATCATTTTGTCAATACTCACGGTCTCCTCCTCTTTTGATGACCCCATTTGGATGCCGGTCAGCTGCCAAAACCGTCAAGGCGGATCTCATTGGCTTTTACCAGATCCTGGGGGGTGTTTACATTAAAAAACGAATGCATCTTTGGATCGATCTGTTTTATATCACGGACAGGTATTGTTTGGGTCCTGTTTTTTTTAAAGAATTTTTTCACCATGAATACGTGTCGGTCAAGGCTGTTTTGAATCAGGGGCAGACAGTTTTTTGAATAGGCCGCGCATAGGGGCTCAAGCCCATCATCGGTCTCGGGGATTACCACATCGTACCCTGGCTCCATGTGTGACACAATCTTTTCCATGACGGCTGTTTTGAGAAAGGGGATGTCACAGGCCGACACAAAAATGTTCGGGTTCGAGGCGTAGAAGAGCCCTGCGTGGATGCCGGCAAGGGAGCATTTTGATGGATTGATGTCCGTCACCACCATGGAGCCCCATCCGGCAAAGGCACAGGGATCATTGGTGACAATGATCACCTCGCTGAAAAGGGCGGAGAGCCTTTGATGGATCATATCCATGATCATCTTGCCTCCGATGGTGTGAAAGGCTTTTTTTATTCCCGGAAGCCTGCTGTTGTGCCCGCCGGCAAGGATTACCCCTGTGAAGTCGTATTTCATTGCTGTCCCGATTCTTTTATGCCTTCCATGCCTGGTTCCTCACTGATTCAGCCAGTGACCGAAAGAATGGGAATTCGATCCCCCAACCAGGCTCTATCACGTTTATCATTCAATCAAGGTGTTCAGCAATTCTAATTTTAGTTTTTCACACACAAGCAGGGACAATTAGAACAGCTGCAAGGTGTCATATCAATTTCTCTTCTGGAATAAAAGAAAAATTTTTATCTCAACGTTAGGGCGTGATCATAACGTCGGCCAAATCGGTTGGTCCTAAAATTACTCTTTTAACACAAACCCCCTTGTCCGGTAATGAAAAAGATGATAACAGAATTCATTTAACCAGCAACCGTAGCCGGTCTTTTTCCATCGTTTTTCCATGGAGATTCCGGCCGCACATGGGGGGCAGCAGATGAAACACGAGAAAACCGTTCTCAATGCCGAGGATATCAAGAGGGTTGTCACCCGGATTTCCCATGAGATCGTTGAGGCCCATAAAGGGGTTGCCGGTCTTGCCCTGGCCGGTATCCTGACCAGGGGGGATTCCTTGGCCAAGCGGATTCAGAAAGAGATTATCGAGATTGAACATGTTGAGATTCCTGTCGGGGCGATGGATATCAATCTTTACCGGGATGACTGGACCAGCAGCAGTGCTACGCCTGTTGTCAGGCCTTCCAGCATCCCGTTTTCCGTGGATGGAAAAAAGATCATCCTGGTTGATGATGTGCTCTTTACCGGGCGTACCATCCGGGCGGCCATGGACACGATCATGGATTTTGGGCGGCCGGCCAGGGTGGAGCTTGCCGTGCTGGTGGACAGGGGCCACAGGGAGCTTCCCATCCAGGCGGATTACAAGGGGATCTCCCTGGACACCTTCCACAAGGAGATGGTCAGTGTCTGTTTGAAAGAGAATGACGGCCTGGACAGGGTCAGTGTTGAGCAGGAAAACCTCTGATGGGAGACGTCTGGATTTTGAGCCTGAAAGGCTGTGTAATGCAGATATATCGGGAATATGCCGAATTTAACAACACAGCAGTGAAGGATGAATCGGCTTCCAAAATGTGACGTTATTGTTGAGTAAGCCCCTTAGGCAGCAAGTGAAAATAACGTATACCTCTTGTTTGCCTTTTTATCTGTTTTCTGCGTTGAGACAAGGCTTACACTCGTTATGCGCGCCTTGTCCGGCCTTGAAAACAAATAAAAATTCCGCGTAATGGTTACAACTTATTTTAACTTGCTACCTTAGGACCGTAAGGGAATAGGATATACTATGAGCACTTTGTTGCACAAAAAAGAGACCTTGAAACATTTGCGGCTGGGGATTATGTCGGTTTCCACAACCCGGGGACTGGCCGAGGACAAGGCCGGAGCCTGGATAAAGAAGACGGCCAGGAAAGAGGGGCATGATGTTGTTGTTCATCATGTCGTCACGGACGAGAAAGAGGCCATCCATGACATGGTGGCGAACCTGGTGTATCAGGTTCAGCCCCATGTGCTTCTCATCACCGGCGGCACAGGTGTCAGTCCAAGGGATGTTACCGTCGAGACGGTTGCACCGCTTTTTGACAAGGAGCTCTCCGCCTTTGGCCCCCTTTTTGCCCAGCTGAGCTATGATCAGATCGATTCCGCGGCTCTTTTGTCCAGGGCAACGGCGGGCATTGTCAACAATGTGATTCTGTTTTTAATGCCGGGAAGCCTCAAGGCGTGTCAATTGGCCTGCAATGCATTGATATTTCCCGAACTCGGGCATCTTGTCAAGCATATCTCCGAGTCGCCGTGAGTTACCGGTTCAGGACATGTTTTATATGAAAGTCGTGTTGCGCCGGCAGCCGATTTTATAATTTTGTTGTGAGCACGCTGCTCACGGTTTTTAAAGGAGAGATGATGGAAGAACTTGAACTATTTGTTGATCAGTGGGAAGAGACAGACACCCGGACGAAAAAGGCCTTTGAAAGCATCATGAACCACCTCATGGCCATGGAAGATGTGGAGCTGGCCTTCCATCCAAGGCCGGGGGTAACCTATTCCCTGCGGCCAAAGCACAAAAATCAGACAGATCGTGCCCTGTTTGCCATGGCCGATGTGATTGATGATGATCCGGGGGAACGGTGGCTTTCGGTCTGCTTTTATGGTGATATGATCTCCGACCCGGAAGAGATGGGAGATTTAATACCCGAAGGGTTGCTCGGGGACGACGGGTATTGTTTTGATCTTTACGAGTATGATGCGTCCGAGCTTGCGTACATTAAAGAGAGGCTTGACGAGGCCTGTGCCAGGGCTGCAAGGGCCTGAACCAGTGCCGTTTTCCGTTGCCCGGCCCGGTCCGGCCTGGCCGGTGAACGCAAAAAGAACGGGGAACAGGCCATGGGCCTGTTTCCCGTTCAGGTCAATTGTCTTTGAGGTATTCCACCAGTCCAGCCATTGCTGAGACCTCATCCCTGGCTGAAAAGGCTCTTCTCATGTCGATGCTGGCCTGGTGTTCTGCCTTGTCCAGGAGAAGGTCTTCCTTCCGGGTGCCTGACTGGTTGATGTCGATGGCCGGCCAGATTCTCTGCTCAGCACACTTGCGGCTCAATACCAGATCCATGTTGCCTGTCCCCTTGAATTCCTGGAAGATGACATCGTCCATTCTGGAGCCTGTATCCACCAGAATCGTTGCAATGATGGTCAGAGATCCTCCATACTCAAGGTTTCGGGCCGCACCGAAAATTTTTCTGGGGATTGCCATGGCATTGGCTCCCAGGCCGCCGGTGAGGGTTTTTCCGTGGCTGTCGATTTCACTGTTGAAGGCCCTTGTCATTCGGGTTAACGAGTCAATAAATACCACCGTGTCCTGGCCTGCTTCGGCGCACCTGATGGCGGAATGGATGGCAAACCGTGTCATTCGCATGTGCTGGTCCACCTCCTGGTCTGCCGACGAGTAAAGCACATTGGCCTTTGTCAGCCCCCTTTGAAAGTCGGTGACCTCTTCGGGCCGCTCATCCACCAGAAGTATAAAAACGGCTGTATCGGGGTGGTTGTGGATAATGGCGTTGGCCATGTGTTTCATTATGATGGTTTTTCCCGATTTGGGGGGGGCGATGATTAAACCCCGCTGTCCCATGCCAACGGGCACGACCATGTCAAGGGCACGGCCTGTGATGTCTTCATGCCCCCGGGCCAGGGAAAACCGCTCCGAGGGGTTGATGCTGGTCTGTTCCTGGAGAAACGGGATCTTTTGAAAGGCTTTGAACGGCATGTTGTTGATGGTTTCAATTCTGGAAAGCCTCAAATTTTTATTTTTGCTGTCGCTGCAGGTGCCGATTCCTTCAATTAAACTGCCTTCCCTGAGGCCCAGTTTGTTGATTAAGTTGTTGGGAACAAAGGGATTTTCAGAAATGGGCTGAAAATTGTTTTCAATGGTTCGTAAAAATCCAAAGCCTTTGTCCATGATCTCTAAATAGCCTTTAACAGGTTCCAATGTGAATTCCCCAATCAATAGTTGTAAAATAGTTGTTTTTCCCGGCTGTTAAAGAAAAAACCGGGGATGTTCTTAAAAAGTCGGTTTTGACATGCCGCATAAGGGCAACTAACCAATGGATATTGTCCGGAATTCCGATCAAGCCCAAAATGTTTTTGACAGTTATCCTGCCCATGTGTCATCGGGTGTCCCCAGGAAAATAAAACCTGCGATCACCGTTTACGGAACATTTTAAGGAAGACGGTAAAAATGCCCCTTGGGGCAATGCAGACGAGGAGCTGAAAAGAGCTGCCTATCAGGGAGATAGTTTGTTTTCGATTTCCTGAAATCGGATTTTGATCCACTGTCAAACCTTGGCTTTGCAATGGCTGTCAAGTTGTCAGGGCAAAAAAGGCCTTTGCCCTATGCCCGGCGCAGGGCAACGCAGACGCTGACGGTTCATTGGCTTTGATGCAAGGTTGAGGCTTGTCGTACTTGTTTGGTAAAACTATACGTAAAAAAAAAAGAAATTACAAGCCAAAATTGGAATTCCCGGACATTGTCACTCCTTTTATCTCTATTTTGTCTATTCCGGCAAGGAAGAGCCGGGTTAAATTGCTGTCGCTGGTATGGAAAAACACCCGGTTGTTTTCCGTCACCCCTCTGATGGTTCCATCATGGAGAAACCAGGACAGCAGTGTTTTCCCCGCTTCCCGCCTCTCCTCTCTGTTCACCTCACAACCGGGGTGCCACGGTTCCGGCCGGGGAATCGCCTCCCCATTGTCCACAAGGGATTTCATGAAGTTGAGGATTCTGGCAAGCCGCAGAAGGGTGGCGCTTTCAAGGCGGGTGGTGGTATCCGACACGGGAAGGGCTGTGGACCGCATCGTGGAAAAGGTGTCGGGCAGCAGCCCTCTGTCCCTGCACAGGGCATAATCGGCACTGCCCGGGGCCGGGTAAAAAATCGACAGCCCGGCAAGGGTCCTCCTTTCCCCGAGAAAGAGAAGGTCGTTGACCGAATCTTCGGCGCTCTGGCCGGGAGCTCCTGCAATGATGTAGGCGGTTGTGTCAAGGCCGTGTTCCTCTGCCAGGAGCAGAGCCTCTTCAAAGGCCCTTCTCACATCGGGCCTGTTGAATCGGTTCAGCTGTTTTTTCGATGTGGATCCCAGGGATAGGTTCAGGGTTGTAAAGCCCGCCCTTTTCATGCCCTGGATGATTTCCCTGTCCAGGGAAGGGGGATAGAGGCCGTTCATGGCCCTCAGCTCGGGTTTCTCTCCTGGAAACAGGGCTTCGATTTCGGCGAGCAGCTTTAGAAACCATCTCTTGTTAAAGGTGAGGTTTTCATCTTCAAAATCGATAAATCCGATATCGTGGCGGGCAGTCTGGTTTTGCAATTCCCTGACCACATCCCTGACAGGTCTCTGCCTGAAGAGGGAACCCGGAGAAGTGCTGTCACCAAAACAGCAGTAGGAGCAGCCCATGGGGCACCCCCTGCTTGTCACCACCACGGTGCTGGCCCTCTTGTTTCGCCGGTAGAAATCGGTGTGAATCAG
>DATFJZ010000234.1:0-6526 GCA_035268945.1 Desulfobacteraceae bacterium
AGGCTCAAAAGAATCGACGAGGTGATGGCGATGGCTATGTCCTTGAACAGCCGTCCCCCATCCCGGAAACGTATCCGTTCCACCAGGCCGTTCACCTCACCGGAAATACTGCTGACCCGGTCAAAACGGAGTCACATCGAAAAAAAAGGAATTGATCTTATAACAAGCCACGACAAATGGCAAGACGCATTTTTCTGGGATTCAGGGGATATTGGGCATAGGCCTTACACCCTGGACAATTGAAATTGCTCTGGGCAGGATTAAACCTTGACTTTTTTCAGCAGATATAGGTAAATCATATCTGTCCAACAGACACGATCTTTTTTCCGGCACAGCATCGACAGGGACTCAACTCTTCCGGATTTGCCCTGAAAGGGGAGATCAGCCACTGCAGGAAAGTTGGCACCCATGCTGGCATTTTACCAAATTCATTTTATGGAGGCAGATCAATGGCTACTGGCAGCATTACAGGTAAACGAATGATGAAAAAACTTTTAATTCTTACGTTCATGGGCCTCATGATTTTTGGCACCGCCCATGCCGACAAACTCTATGTTGGGGTTGACACGGCCTTTGTCCCCTTTGAATTCAAGGGAGACGACGGCAACTACACGGGATTTGATGTTGAGCTGTGGGCCGCCATTGCCGACCGCATTGGTGTTGACTATGAACTGAAACCAATGGATTTCAACGGCCTGATCCCGGCCTTGACAACGGGGAACATCGATGCTGCCCTGGCGGCCATCTTTATCACATCCAAGCGGGAAAAGGTCATCGATTTTTCCCATCAGTATTTCCATGCCGGCCTGAAGGTGATGGTGCCCTCCAGCACCGATGATATCCACGGGGTCGAAGACCTTAAAGGCAAAAAAGTTGCCGTGAAAACCGGCACATTTACCGTTGACTACCTTGAAAAAATGGGACTGAAAAACCTGGTGAAATTTCCCAACATTGACCAGGCGTACCTGGAAGTGGTCACCGGCGGTGCTGACGCTGCCGTCCATGACGCCCCCAATGTTCTCTATTTCATCAACACAGCCGGAAACGGCAAGGTCAAGGCTGTGGGCCCGGACGTGGAAGCGGCCTATTACGGCATTGCCTTTCCCCAGGGAAGCGATCTTCGCGACAAGGCCAACATCGCCCTTCTGGAAATGAAAGAAACCGGCGAATATGCAGACCTTTACCGAAAATGGTTCGGCACTGATCCGGAATAATGAACACACCGGTGCATGTTTCATAAAACTCGATGATCCAGTTTTTAGAATAGCCCCGCCCCCAACGGTTGGTCGGTTATCTCAGAAAAAACTGGATCATCGAGTAAAAGGACCTCCACAGGTGAAATTACCCTTTGGAATGGCAGACCGGCTCTTCTTCTCGGCAGTGTGCGCTGTACCATACACTGCCGATTTCTTTTTGTTTTGATCGCGAGGTGGAATGGACTTTCAAGTAAACATCATCATCGATGCCCTGCCGGCACTGCTGGCAGGAGCAAAGCTGACATGGTACATCACCCTTGTAGGCCTTGCCGGTGGAATGGCCATGGGCATCGCAGCAGGTCTTGGCCGCATTGCCGGCACCCAGTCCCTGGGCGCCATGCCCCACGGCATCTTCATACCCCTAACAACGGCCCTTCGCTACATCTCATCGGCCTATGTGGAACTGATACGGGGCACCCCGATCATTGTCCAGGCAATGTTTCTCTATTTTGCCTTTCCCATGCTGGTCAAGGCCGGCTTTGGCGTGGAACGTTTCCGCATCGACGCCCTGACAGCCGCCGTCATCACCATCATGATCAATGCCGGGGCGTATATCGCCGAGATTGTCCGGGGAGCCGTCCTCTCCATCAACAGGGGACTTGTGGAGGCGGGCATGTCCATGGGTATCAGCCGGTTCACCCTGCTCACCGATGTGATCGGCCCCATTGCCTTCCGGCGGATGATCCCCCCCCTGGGCAACCAGTTCATCATCAGCCTGAAAGACACCTCTCTGTTTATCATCATCGGGGTGGGCGAATTGACACGCCAGGGACAGGAGATCATGGCAAGCAACTTCAGGGCCATTGAGATCTGGTCGGCGGTGGCGATCATCTACCTGATCATGACCTCTGTGCTTGCCTATGTACTGAAATTTTTTGAAAAGAGAATGAAAATATTGTGAAACGAATCATCGAACTAAACAACGTCTGCAAGAGTTTTGGTCACACCGAGGTGCTCCACAATATCAACCTCTCCATTGGCCAGGGAGACGTGGTGGTGGTGGTGGGCCCCTCGGGTTCGGGAAAATCCACCCTGATCCGCTGCATCAACTGCCTTGAGGTGATCACCTCGGGGGAATTGATCGTTGATGCCATAAAAATCCCCGAAGAGATGGGACGGATCAGGGAGGTAAGGCTCGAGGTGGGAATGGTTTTCCAGCAGTTCAACCTCTTTCCCCACATGACCGCCCTGGAGAACATCTCCTTTGGCCCGAGAAAGGCCCGGAAGCTGTCAACAGCCGAGGCCAATGAAACGGCCCGGGAACTTTTGGACAAGGTCGGGCTGGCAAATTTCGAGGACAAGCTGCCCAGGGAACTCTCCGGCGGCCAGCAGCAGCGGGTTGCCATTGCAAGGGCCCTGGCAATCAATCCCAAGGTGATGCTCTTTGATGAACCCACCTCCGCCCTGGACCCTGAAATGATCGGCGAGGTGCTGGATGTCATGAAAAACATTGCCAAAGACAGCGGCATGACCATGGTGGTGGTCACCCATGAAATGGGTTTCGCCTCCCAGGTGGGCAGCCGGCTCTTGTTCATGGATGAGGGCAGAATCGCCGAGGATGGCGACCCAAAGGAGATGATCAACAACCCCCAGTCCAAGCGACTGAAAAACTTTCTCGGCCATGTCAACACCAATTAACGGTCCCATGTCACGGTTTACCTTTGTGGTGGCGCTCTTCTGCCTGCTCCTCTCTCCCCTGTCCGGGTCAGGAAAGCAACTGGTCATCATGACCGGGCAGTGGCCCCCCTATGTTTCCTCAACCATGGAAAACCTGGGATTTACCGCTGAAATTGTCACCCGGGCGTGCAAGGCCGCCAATCTTGATGTGGTCATTGAATTTGCCCCGTGGCCGCGGTGCGAAGCCGGTGTTGAAAACGGGACAATCTTTGCCGCATTTCCCTATACGAGGAATGACAAACGGGAGACATTTGCCTTTTTTTCCAAGCCCATAGGAAGCTCAAAAACCCTTTTGCTGTACAACCCCCAAAAACATGAAAGGATCTCCTTCCAAAGGCTACAAGACCTCAAGCCCTTGCTTGTGGGCGGGGTGAGGGGGTATTTTTACCAGCCCCTGTTTGAAAAAGCCGGCCTTTCTGTGGATTACAGTGAAACGGAAACCGCCTGCCTGAAAAAACTCCTTTACAAGAGAATCGATATCGCCCCGATCAATGAATTTGTCGGCTGCTCCATCATAAAAACCGAGTTTACCGGCAGCCAGGATCGTTTTGCCGCATGTGCAAAACCCCTCAGCATTGATCCCCTCTCCCTCATGGTATCCAAAAAACACCCGGGAAATGCCTTGCTTCTTAAGAAATTCAACCACGGGCTTGCCACCATCATGAACAACGGCGTCTACCGGTCCATCCTGAACCGTCAGGAGACGTTTGGCAGGAAAGGCTGCCCTTTTCTGCAGCCGGGAAAGGACATCGAGCCCCGTTAGCCAAACAACAACAATTGGGTATCCATGAAAAAAAACAGTTCATATCCGAAAAACAGGTCCCTGCAGTCAAAATTTCTCCTGGTGATGCTGCCGGCAGTGATCAGTGCTTTCCTTCTGTTTTCCCTGCTCTTCAATTTTTTCACATACAAGGAGCAAAAAACAGCCCTGGTCTCCAAGCTTGATGCCTATGCCGACGCCCAGGCATCGGTGCTGTCAAAACCCCTCTGGGAGGTGAATTTTAAGACGGCCGAATCCCAGATCCAAAGCATGGTCCTTGTCCCTGAAGTGTCAGGCATCCGGGTCAAAGAGTTTACCACGGGAAAGGTGCTGAGTATCAACGCCCCGGCAGGCAGTGACGCCGGTGATGATTTCTTTATTATCCCCAAGAAAATCATACACCGGCCCGGTGACGGCCAGCCAAGAACCATTGGAGAGTTCACCCTGTTTTCGGCAAAATCACAATTGTCCAACCCCCTGATGAAAACCTTTCTCCGGGAGTGCCTTCTGCTTCTGTTCCTCGTTGTCACCATTTTCTACAGCGCCTTTGTGGCCAACAGGACGATCATCCAGAAGCCCTTTTACAGGCTTGTCAAGGCGCTGCACCGGGCCGAGGGGGGAGAAAAAATGGAGCCGGTGAACTGGTCTTCCGGTGACGAGTTCGGCGAGGTGATCCATTCCTACAACAAGCTGGTGCACTCCCTTAACCGGTCCAACCGGGAACTCGCCCGGAGCGAAGAACGCTTCCGCTCCCTGGTCGAGACATCCAGGGACTGGATCTGGTCTGTTGATGAAAATTTTGTCTACACCTATACCAGTCCAATGGTGGCCAGGCTTCTGGGGTATACCCCCGAGGAGCTGACCGGTAAAACCATGTTCAGCCTCATGCCGCAAATTGCGGTGGAAAATGCGAAAAAACAGCTGAGAGAAGCCCTCTACGGCGAAAAAACCATTACAGGACTTGAAAACCGCTACCTTCACAGAAACGGAAACGAGGTGCTCCTGGAAATGAACGGTGTGCCCGTGAGGGACAAGCATGGTGAGGTTTCGGGATTCATGGGAGTGGAAAGGGACATTACCCGGAGAAGGGAGATGGAGAACCTGATGGTCCAGTCGGAAAAGATGCTCTCCATCGGCAGTCTTGCCTCGGGCATGGCCCATGAGATCAACAACCCCCTGGCCGGGATGATGCAGAATGCCCAGGTGGTTTTCAACCGCCTCTCCATGGACCTGCCTGACAATGAAAAAGCTGCCAGAGAGGTGGGAACCACAATGGCAGCCATCAAAAGCTACATGGAAAAACGGGAGATCCTCTGCCTGCTTGACACCATCAACCAGTCAGGGGGCTATGCGGCAAAACTGCTCCAGAACATCCTCTCCTTTGCCCAGGAGAGCACCTCGGGCCGGATCAGCTACGACCTGTCAGGCATCCTCGACCAGACCGTTGAACTGGCCCGGAACGATTATGACCTGAAAAAACGGTTTGATTTTAAAGAAATCGCCATTGAAAAAGATTACCCGGAAAAACCACTCTTTGTCGTCTGTGATGACAACAAACTCCAGCAGGCCTTTTTAAACATCCTGAAAAACGGAGCTGAGGCCATGCATGAAGCCGGTATCACAACCCCCCGGCTGACCCTCCTGCTGACCCGGGAAAACAGTTCCGCCTGCCTGGAAATCAGGGATAACGGCCCGGGTATGGCCCAGGAGACCTGCAGGCAGATGTTTGACCCCTTTTTCACTACCAAGAGCGTTGACAAGGGCGTTGGCATCGGCCTCTCGGTTGCCTATTTCATCATTGTGGAAAACCACAAGGGAGAGATGACCGTTACCTCACATCCCGGCCGGGGAACCGTTTTTACCATCAAACTGCCCATGGAAAAACAATAGCAGAAGTGGTTGCCTCTCCCTGATTGGTGCGCCTCCCCGTTGATCGGCCTCATGATCCATAGGGATGGCTGCGATTTTAACCCATGGGCGGCCACAGTGGCGGAATCCGTTGCATCGGGTCTTATGATCCAGGGGATGGCTGTGATCAAAGGCCGTAGGATGCGCCGTATGTTTCGATGACAAAATCGATGTCCTTGTCCCCCCGTCCGGAAAGGTTGACCAGGATGGTTTTGCCTTTGCCTTCTTTTTTGGCAAGCTTGACGGCATAGGCCACGGCGTGGGCACTCTCCACGGCAGGGATAATGCCGTCGGTCCTGGAGAGGAGAAAAAACGCATCAATGGCCTCCTTGTCATCGGCGGTGACATAGTTCACCCGGCCCATGTCCTTTAACAGGCTGTGCTGGGGGCCGACCCCGGGGTAATCCAGACCGCTTGCCACGGAATAAACCGGCAGGGGTTCTCCCTGTTTGTCCTGGAGCAGGTAGCATTTAAAGCCGTGGATGGTCCCGGGTGTTCCAAGACTCAGGGTTGCGGCGTGCTCCCCTTCCTTGAACCCCGTTCCTGCCGGTTCCACCCCGAACATGGCAACATCGCTGTCCTCGAGAAAAGCGCTGAACAGGCCAATGGCATTGGATCCCCCGCCAACACAGGCAACCAGGTTATCCGGCCCTCTGCCGGTCATCTCGGTGAACTGCTCTTTGGCCTCAAGTCCCACTATTTTCTGAAAATCCCTTACCATCATGGGAAATGGATGGGGGCCAACCACAGACCCAATGGCGTAGAACTGGGTGTCTGGATCCTCAAGATAAGCCTCAAAAGCTGCGTCCACAGCATCCTTGAGTGTTTTTGTCCCCCTGGAAACGGGAATCACATTGGCCCCGAGGATCTTCATCCTCACCACATTGGGGTACTCTTTTTTGATATCGATATCCCCCATGTAAAT
>DATFJZ010000235.1:0-7959 GCA_035268945.1 Desulfobacteraceae bacterium
TTTGAGGACCAGTGGCCGCAGGTCGCTGATTTTTAGCAGGGCAGGGCAAAAAGTCCTCCGACGTTCTTGTTCCTGACCCACCAACCGTTGGGGGCGGGGCTATTCTAAAAACTGGATTATCGAGTTACAGGTTAAGCCCCGGAAAAATAGTACCCATGGGCATAAAAAAAAAGCCTGTGGTCTTCCCGGCAAGGAAAAGAAACCACAGGCTTGAATCGGAACAGATTTTAAAACAACAGGAACCTACCCGTCTATCCCCAGAAGCTCCACTTCAAAAATCAGGGTTGATCCCGGGGCAATGGCTTTGCCGGCACCGCGATCACCATAGGCCAGATCAGAAGGGATAAAAAGCTCCCATTTTGACCCCACCTTCATGAGCTGAAGGGCTTCGGTCCACCCCTTGATGACGCCGCCCACCTGGAAAGAGGCAGGTTCCCCCCTCTTGTAGGATGAATCAAACACCTTTCCATCGATGGTGGTGCCCTTGTAATTGCATGTTACCGTATCACTTGCCTTGGGAGAAGCGCCTTCCCCCTCCTTGATCACTTTGTACTGAAGACCGCTGTCAAGGGTCTTAACCCCCTCTTCCTTTTTATTTGCCTCAAGGAAAGCCGCCCCATCGGCCTTGTTCTGCTGGGCAACTTTCTGCATTTTCACCTGCTGCTTCTGCTGCATCTTTTTCTGGAAAGCCATCATGGTCTGCTTCATCTCTTCATCAGACAGAAGGCTCTTGTCCGTCTGGCTGTCCTTGATGCCCTTGAAAAAGGCATCGATGTCCACATCAACATCTTTTTTCAGATTTTGTCCAATGTTGATGCCAAGTGCATAGCTGATCTTCTCCTGCTCTGTCTTCAAGGTGTCCTGGCCAAAAGCCGGGGCTCCTGAACAGATAAGCGCTGCTGATATCAGCAAAGCAGACAGATTTCTAAGGTTAACCATTCATTCCTCCTGTATAGGTCATAGATTTAAATAGAACACATGGCAAAGGTCTTATGCCACAGTTTTTAAAAACACAGCTTCAAGTCAAAGACACAAAGCCTGGGTTGATGACATAACGCTCAATATGCCTTTTACCGTTTCACCTGTTTGGACCGGGATTTTTTGCAAGCCGGAAGACCAAAAAGATGAATCCCTGTTAAAGAGCAGAAATACCAGAAAAAAAACGCCATTGCAATGATGATCTGGAAAATCAGCGGATTTGGTAGTTTAACCTCCGGCCGGGTTTATTTTTTCCACAAGGGCACCCAGCCAGGTTTCTCCTGTTTCAAGGGTTGAACGGTTTGAAGTTGTGGAAAGAAGGGAAACGGGCAAACCCTTGACAACTGAGTGCAGTTCTTCCCGGTGCCAGAGGTGAAAACGCCTGCCAAAACCATCGGCTGTGCAGCCTTCGCCCTGTTTGACGGAGAAAAAGAGGATCCCTTCCGGTTTCAGTCCTTGTAAAATCCGTTCCAGCACAGGCAGAACTTGCGTTTTTTCCAGGTGAACCAGGGCGCCGGCAAGCAGGATACCGTTTGCTTCCATGCCGGAAAAGACAAAACAGTGGAAATCACCGGAGATGACCCGGCAGCCGGAGTGGTGCCGGGCAAGATCTGCCAGCCCCTGGGAGCGCTCCACCCCCACCGGGTCAAATCCCTTTTTTTTCAGCCACAAAAGATCCCGGCCGGAACCGCAGCCGATATCCACGACCCTTGCACCGGGGAGAAGCCTTGCCGCAAAGGGGGCAAGAAATGGCCCCGGGTCAAGGTTGACGGTTCTATCAAAATAGGCCTGGCATTCTGTTTCATAGAAATGACACTTTTGAACCATACACACCACCATGAAGCAGGTTCGGCCCTAACCCGGAATGGTCGTCAGGGTGGAGGCCGGAACAATGGTTACTTCGCTTCTCAACGCCGGAATCACCTTCTCCAGGGTCTCCAGGGTGGCCGCATAGGGGTGACCGATGCCAATGGCAGTCCCGTGGCGTTTGGCCACCTTGACCAGCTTTTTGACCTGCTGCTTGATGTACTCCTGCTCCTGAACATTGTCAAGAAAAATGTCCCTCTGGGCGAAGGAGACCTTCAGCAGGGAGGCAGAGGCCCGACAAAGGGTCTTTGGCGAGGTCAGACTGTCAATAAAAAAGAGTTGCCGCTGTTTCAGCACAGTAAAAATCTGGTGCATTTTTGAGGACTGGGCTGTTATCCGTGACCCCATATGGTTGTTGACCCCCCTTATATGGGGAAGGGAATCGAGATTTTTCCTCAGCTGCCGGAGAAGCTCATCCGGGGACATTCGGGAGAGTATGGCCCCGGGGCCCGGGTCCACCTCCGGAAACTGCACCGGCTCCATGGGCAGGTGAAGCATGATTTCAGAGCCTTTTTCATGGAGCTCGGCAGCCAGTTGTCTGCCAAAGGGGGAACCGGGAAGAATGGAGAGGGTGATATTCTGATCCAGCCGGTTCAAAGCGGCGGCCATCTTTCTGTCAAAACCGATGTCATCGATAATGATGGCCACCCGGGGACCATTGGCCTGAACGTCAACATCCGGCTTTCGTTGTGTTTTTTCCGGAGAAACGGAATCATCAAATATCTCGAAAACAGGTCCATCCCCTTCTTCAGCCACAGCGGCGGGTTTTTCCTTTAACCGTGCCAGGGGTTTTTTGATCCCTGGCTCCCCCTGACCACCGGGGAACCGACCACCGTCATCGGTGTTTGCTGTTTTTCCAGCATCTGCCGATGTGGCCCTTTTTGTCTGGTTTTTTACGGGACCTTCTGTGTTCAAATAAAAATCAAAAACCATTGCCGCTGTTGCAACAATAAAAACAAGAACGGCAATACCGGCGACAATTTTTTTCAATTCATCCGTTAAGGAGGGGCCTTTCACTTTCTTTGTCGGGCTGCCCTTTTTCGAGCCTTTCTTCTGCCCGGCCTTTTTCTCTCTGGTTTTATTGGATGCTTTTTTTTTCTCAACCATTAACGATGCAAAGTCCCTTTACCTGCCGCTGAAAATAGTGTAACCCACCAGGATATCCAGGGCTCTTTTGACCTGGTAATCGTGCTGGAGCCTGTCCAGACTTATCATTCCATGGGGGGAATCCTTGCCATCCCCCTGTTTCTGGTTCCCGGTCTCGTCCTGCTTCTCCTTCTCAGATTCCAGGTGGTTTTTCAAATCCTTTTCACTGACCATCCGATCAAAAAAGGCGTCCTTATCATCCTTCTTCTTTTTCTCCTTGACAACACGGTAGGCCACCTCGATGTCCGGCTTTATCCCTTCGGCCTGGATGGACCTGCCGCTGGGAGTGTAATAACGGGCAATGGTGTATTTCAATCCGAATCCCTGCTTCAGCGGTTTTACGCTCTGAACAGAGCCCTTGCCAAAGGAGGTGGTACCCAGGATAACCGCCCTTTCATGGTCCTGGAGAGCCCCTGCCACGATCTCCGAAGCACTGGCACTGCCGCCATTGATCAGGACAACAAGAGGATAGGTTCTTGTCCCTTTGCTGTCATGGGCATTAAACACCTCTGTGTGCATGGGCCGCCGTCCCTTGATCGAGACGATTCTGCCCTGGTCCAGGAAAAAATCGGAAACTTCAACGGCCTGGTTCAGCAATCCCCCGGGGTTGTTTCTCAAATCAAGGATCAGCCCCTTGAGGGGTCCCTGCTCCGCTTCAAGGGCATCAAGGGCCTCTTCCAGATCATTACTGGTATTGACCCTGAAGTTTGTCACCCAGACATACCCGTATCCGGGTTTCAGGGTAGCGCTTCTCACACTCTCCATGGGGATGATATCCCTTTCCAGGGTATACTCCACGGGTTCCGGCTCTCCTTTGCGAAACACGGTGATCGCCACCTCTTCTCCCCTGGGCCCCCGCATCCGCTTGACACTCTCCCAGAGGGCCAGATCACGGGTGGATTCTCCGTCGATCTCGATGATGACATCCCCGGCCTTGATACCCGCCCTGTACGCAGGGGTTCCCTCGATGGGGGCAATAACCGTCAATACCCCCTTTTTCATGGTAATGACAATGCCGATGCCGCCGAATTCCCCCTTGGTATCGTCCTGGAGTTCTTCAAAGGCTTCCGGAGGCATAAATATCGAATGGGGGTCAAGACTTGACACCATCCCCTTGATGGCATCCCGGACAAGCGCCTCGACCTTTACCTCGTCCACATAGTTCTCCTCTATCTCTTCCAGCACATCGGAAAACAGCTTTAACGATTTATAGGCATCTTCCTCACCGGCATGGAGTGAGCTGCTGATCCCCGGCCCCGCCGTCAAGGCCAGAATCGCTGCAATCACAGAAAACCAGAACCTGATACCTGTTTTGACACGCTTTTTCATTTTAAACTCCTTTTTTCAACCATTTTAAAGGATTAACCGGTTTTCCATGGTGCCTAATTTCAAAATGGAGGCAGACGCCTTGCATTGAGCCGGTATCACCCGCAGTGGCGATGACCTCGCCGGTTCCCACCAGGTCCCCTTTTTCCTTGAACGCTTCTTGAACATGGGCGTACAGCGTATAGTAATTTTCCCCATGGTCTATGATGATCAGGTTGCCATACCCCTTGAGCCACTGGGAATAAAGAATCCTGCCCCTGAAAATCGAACGGACAGGTTCCCCCCTGTCCACCTTTATATCAATTCCGCTCTGAAATGTGAAGGACGAGTAGTCACTATTTTGGGAGGGACCAAAGGTGGCGATGATCCTGCCGTTGACAGGCATGTTGAATTTGATGTTACGGTGTGAAGAGAAGGATTTTTTCCCGGGAGCTCCCGGTTTAGACGAAAGACTCCGAATCTCTTTTTCAAGCCGGACAGCCGCCGTCTCCAGGGAAGCCAGGGCGGCCTGCCCGAGTTTTTTCTCCTGCCTGATCTCCGCCAGGATGCGCCTGCGTTTTTGACTCTCCGCTTTCAGGGTGGCCATCTGGGCATTGAGGGTTTCTTTCAGGGCTGCCTGCTCTTTTCTCTGTTTTTCAAGGAGTCCGGGCAGGGCTTCAAGCCGTTCCTTGTTCCGGATCTGCCGGTCCAGAAGATCAAAGTCCGATACCAGAACTCGCTTCAAGGCATTCTCCTGGAGCAGAAAATCATAAAAAGAATCCGGCATGGCCAGCACCTCCAGCCGTCCAACCATCCGGATCCGGTAAAGGGCGTTGAGTCTTGCCTTTACATACTCCCTGTTTTGGTCAATCTTGGCCACAAGTTCCTTGCGCTCTTGTGCAATGGCGGCCATGTCGGAGTTTACCTGGTCAAGGGCCCGGGAGCTGGCGGCTATTTTTCCCCGCATGGTGTCTAAAAGCCTGTCAATCTCGTTGAGACCCTCAATGATTTCAGTCTCTTTTTTTGAAAAAGAGATGTTTCTTTTCCTCTGCCTGGCAATCTTCTTCCGGATACGGGCCTTTTTTTCAACAGCGCCGTTACCGCCATCATCACCACTGCCCGTGACTGATCGGCTGTTTCCTCTCCTTCCGGCTGATGTTTCATGGGCAGGAACGGCACCCTGTCCATCAACCAGGGTCACATACCTCGGCCGGTTCCGGACGTACCCCCGGCTCCCGGCACAGACGACCTCAAGCCAGCCCCCCACCCCACCGTGAGTCGCCAGAATCTTGAGTTTACGTCCCTTTTCAAGAACCTGGACAACTGGGGAATCATTGGATTTCTCCTTTCTCAGGTTGAGCTTCCACGCATTGACCACCCCGTGGTTAACCCCGGGCTCTTCCCGGGCCGAAACATTCCACGGAACAACGGCACAGAAGAACAAAAAGAGAATCACACTTTTAAAAACTGTTTTAACGAGAGATAACATCCAAGCCAACCTAAAAATGCACTGAATAAGATAATGGTGATGCCGTATCCCGGTGACAGAAAATGGACATCAAAGAAAAGTCCAAGGGAGGTACTGGCCTCTATTCCCGAAGAAAGGGCCAGGTAGACTGCGAACAGAAGCAGAAGCCCCAAACTGCCACCAATAATCCCCTGGAGGAACCCCTCAATGTAAAACGGGGTGGCGATAAAGCGGTCGGTGGCCCCCACAAGACGCATGATCTCCACCTCCTCTCTTCTCGAGTAGATGGAAAGCCGAACCGTGTTGGCCGTGATAAACAGGGCGATCATGAAAAAAAGACTGGACACGGCATAGCCTGTGATCCTGAAAAAATAAAACACCGTTACAAACCGCCCAAGCCATTTTTCACCGTACTCCACACCACTTACCAGGGCGAGATTTCTGATCCTGCCGGCGATATCATTGATCGTTTCCCACCGTTTCACAGAGGCTTTTAATTGGATTTCCAGTGCGTCGGGAAGGGGATTCTCCTCCAGGCTCTCGAGAAAAGCCCTTCGCGTGCTCATCTCTTTTTTTAACAGGTCCAGGGCCTGCTCCTTTGAAATAAAGGTGATGTTTTTGACGGAACCCGATGTCAGGATCTCCTCTTTCAGGCCGGCAAGGTCCGACCGGGAAAAATCCGCCTCAAGGTAAGCCATCACCCGAAGCCCCCTGTTCCACGAGTCGATAATCCGGCTGGCATTCTGAAAAAAAAGGGCAAACGTGCTGACCACAAGGATGGAAAGGGCGATGGTGACAATGGTGATGGCATTTAAAAACCGGTTGGAAACGATATCTGAAACGGCCCGTTTAAAATAGTAAAACACCTCTTTTCTCCTTACAGCAGTTTTGCTGTACTGGTCAGTTCTCCCCTTTCAAGGGCAATGCTCCTGCTATGCACCGCACTGCTGATCAGCTGCATGTTATGACTTGCAACAAAAACGGTGGCCCCTTTTTCGTGGTAGGACATGAGACAGTCCATAACCGCCCGGGCAGAAGCATTATCAAGACTTCCCGTGGGCTCATCGGCCAGTATAATGGCGGGCTCCCCCACAAGGGCCCTGGCCACGGCCACCCTCTGCTGTTCCCCCCCTGAGAGTGCAGGGGGGTAAGCCCCCACCCGTTCTTCCACTGATGTGGCCTGCAACACCTGCATCACCTTTTTCTTTACCAGGGCAGATTTTTCACCGGCGGCTTCAAGGACCAGTGCAACATTGTCATACACGGTCCTGTTGGGAATGAGTTTGAAATCCTGGAAAATCACCCCGAACCGTCTTCTCAAACGGGGGATTTTCCCTCCTCGAATTCTGGCAAGGTTCATCCCGTCCACGATGATCTGCCCCTTGGAAGCCCTTTCGGCAAGGTACAGCAGTTTCATCAAGGTGGACTTGCCGGCCCCGGAAGCCCCTGTGATAAGGATAAATTCACCGGCCTTGACCTCCAGGGTGATATCCCTCAAGGCAAACTCCCTTCCAAACTGTTTGCTGACACCGAACATCCGTATGATTGGCTCCCTGTTCTCCATGGCCATGACACCCCTGCGTAAACATTAAAGGTTCTACCAAATTTCCAGTGCCGTAAAAGGAAACATTTATCTCCGGGCGAACCCGGCCGGGTATCGATAAAACGGCAATGAAAATTGACTATAACTGAATTTACTGGTATATATCCCACGTTGTCAAGGAGTGCTGAAAAACAGTTTTCCTTACACAGAGCCTTCACTGAATCCCGCACGCCGGCTTCTTCCATCAGTGAAGGCTCTTTTATAAGAAAGCCATCAGCCGTAAGAATTTTTCTTTTGATTACTGATTCCTCTCAAATCAGATGGCTTTCATGGTTTGTTGCTGCCGGTTCCACGACCATGCTCCGGCCATGCCGGTTATACCCAAACACAAAGGAAAAAATCAAATGAAAAAAAGACTTGTGGAAATAATTTGCGACAAATCGTTCCGGTACAGTGAAAATGCTCAATTCAAGCTGGTTTCAGGCAAGATGAGCAAATTTTATGTGAACTGCAAGCCGGTAACACTGAGCCCGGAAGGGATGTACCTGGTGGGACACCTCGTGCTCAGCGCCATGGAGGGATCGGGGTGCGAGGCCGTGGGAGGGCTGACCTTCGGGGCTGACCCCATTGCCGTGGCAACCTCCTTTGCCTC
>DATFJZ010000236.1:0-3803 GCA_035268945.1 Desulfobacteraceae bacterium
CCCCGGATGTGCTGGCACGGGTCCACTATGCCGGCCAGGAGGGAGGGCAGGGGCTGCAACGGCTGCAGTCCCTGGTTGTCAGCGCCGTGAACCAGGGCATCCAGTTTCTCTGCCGCTCATGCGCCATTGAGCCCTCGGATATTTACCTCTTCTCCGGTGCGGGCAATACTGCCATGACCCATCTTTTTCTGGGGGTCGACCCCTGCTATATCATCCGGGAGCCTTACATCCCCGCGGTCAACAGCGTGGAGCCTTTTGATGCGTCAGAGATCGGGCTTGTGATCAATTCCCGGGGCCGGGGATTTCTCTTTCCAAGCATTGGTTCTTACTTTGGCGGTGACCTGGTTGCGGGCATTTACTATTCGGGTATTAACCGGGGGGAAAACCCCTCCATCATGGTGGATGTGGGGACCAATGCCGAGGTGGTGGTGGGAAACAGCGACTGGCTCATGGCCTGTGCCGGGGCTGCCGGTCCCGCCCTGGAAGGCGGTGTCAGCGACATGGGCATGACGGCAAAGCCGGGGGTGATCGACCGGGTAAGCATCGATCCTCGCACCGGGGACCTTGCCATCCACACCATCGGGGAAAAACCGCCTGTGGGGATCTGCGGTTCGGGAATGATCGACCTTGCCGCGGCCCTGTTTCTCACCGGCAGGATCGACATCCGGGGAAAGTTTTCAAAGGAGAAGTGCCAGTCAAGGCTTTTTACAAGCAGCGGCGTGGAACATTTTATCCTGGTTGACCGCTCCCGATCCGGTACCGGCGGGGACATTGTCTTAAGCCAGGTGGATCTGAACTCTTTGACCAGCTCCAAGGCGGCCATGCACGCCATCCTCGAGGTGATCGTGAACCAGACCGCAGGGCTTGAGTTTGAAGAGCTGGAAACATTTTACGTGGCAGGCACCTTCGGGTCCTTTATCAACCCGGAATCGGCCATCGCCATCGGCATGCTTCCCGATATCTCCCGGGACAAATTCCAGGTACTGGGAAACTCTTCGCTGGAAGGGGCGGCAAAACTGCTTTTCCATGCCGGGGGATTTGACGATATTGAAGGAATCCGTCGGGGGATAACCTATATTGAACTCAACGTCAACCAGGGGTTCATGAACATCTTCAGCGGGGCCAAATTCTATCCCCACACGGACCGATCCCGGTTTCCCTCGGTCCGTCGTCTCCTGGGTGACACCCCAGAACAGCCGGAAAGCTGATTTCAGGCTCACATGTGCTCCACCAGTTTTCCCACAGCAGGAATGATTACGCATCTCCTACATGCCCCAGATTTTGATCTCCCTGTTCTGGAATTTCCTTTTGTCATGAAAGATCTTTTCTTCCCAAAGGACATCTGCTGACGGGCTGCGGTCAAATATTACCAGATGACCGTGATCTGTCCGGCAAAGGTCCATGTAGCCTGCGGTCTGTTCAAGACCTTCTGCAATGGTTGTCTCAAGACTTTTGTGCAGAATTTTAAGCTCAATCACCACTTTTTGCACAGGCTTCTGCCACCTTGCCCAGGAGGGTTTGCCTTCTTCAACCGGGGTTAACGGCCACAGCAAAAGAAGGTCGATTCGTTTTCTCCCCCGGCCGTACTCCCTTTCGATTCTGCCTCCGGAGTTGATGATCCTCTGAAGAAATGCCTGGAGCAGCAGCTGGGGGCCGGCCTCCTTGTACTGGAACCTTTCCAGCCAGGCTTCAGAATGCTCTCGGAAAAACTCCTGAAACGCTGACATTAATCTGTCCATGTCCAGGGTGTTGTCATCCTTTACATACCAGGCCGACTCCTGGCTCATGCTGAGCTGGGTGCCATAGGTAAGTTCCCTTGGGATAACTTCCCTGTAAATCGGGTTGGCAATATCCATCTGCCCTTTTGTAGTGATCAGTCCCAGATCTTCCACATACTGAATATCGTCAACAGGTATCCCCCGGGGGGCAGTAACGCCCTGTAAAATCAGACCGATAACATTTCGCACCCGCTCCTCTGAAAGCTTGTCCCCAAGCTGATCCAGATGGGTTTCCCGCCGGATGATCAGATTATCCTTTGCCTGATCCACCATCTGTTTGTTGATTGTCAGGGTTCTTTCCCGGCCTTGTTTCATTTCAAAACAAACCTCATAGGCCAAGGCGTTCACCAGCCAGGGCTGACCGCAGCTCAGATGCCAGATGCAGGTGTTTGCCTGTTCACTGAACTGCTGGCCTGTTTCTTCTGTATGCTGTGCTAAAAGGGAAACAACTTCATCGTGAACAAAATTACCCATACGCAAAGATTTAGCCTTGATATTAAAGGCACTGCCTCCAGTGATGACCTCTTTTGTTTTGCTGGAATGGATGCGGTAGTCCCGGACATCCCTTACCCCGCAGAGAATAACGGACACTGGAAACCGCTTCGGCCTGTCCGTATATCCGGATCTGAGCTGACGCAGAACAGATATCAGGGTATCCCCTACAAGGGCATCTATCTCGTCAAGAATCAGCACCAGGGGCTTGTCCAGATTTGCGCACAATTCACCCAGACTGACTTTTAAGGCGGCATCCTCTCCATGATCCGATAAAATCCAGGCCCGGTTTTTTTTTAGAAAATCATTGTTCAACCCATATTCAGCACTGTATGACAAAACCGACAGAATGTTCTTCATCCCCCTTGCCACATCCTCCCTGGCTGTCTGGGCGGTTTCCACATTGCAGTAAAGCGCGCTGTATTGCCCCTGCCGATTCAGGTGATTGACGAGTGCCAGCATACTGCTGGTCTTGCCGGTCTGTCGCGGAGCGTGGAGCACAAAGTATTTTTTCTGCATGATCAGCATCTCGATCTCTTCAAGATCAAACCGCTCAAGGGGGGAAAGGCAGTAATGATCTGAAATGTTCACAGGCCCTGCTGTATTGAAAAACCGCATCGTCTTTTCCTTTTTGCCAAAAAAAACATGAAAAGTTCTGAATTTTTGGGATCGGGTACCCGTTCACGGCCAAAAATTCACTTTTAGAGCCTCAACGGTTGATCTGTCCCCGATTTCCCTCTGTCCGCCTCACATGTGCTCCACCAGTTTTCCCGTGGTGCTCCGCAGCCGCTGGCTGATGATTTTGGAGATTTTCCATAAAAGCTTGAAACCGAGGCTGGGATTTTCATCGGCAATGGCCACAAGCCGGGCTCGTGTGAGAAAAAAGATCACCGAGCTCTGGTTGGCAATGCCCGTTGCAGACCTGGGCTCGTCATCCACAAGGGCCATCTCCCCAAAGGTCTGGGACATGTGCAGGGTGGTGATTTTTTTCATTCCCCGGTCTCCCTGCTTGTAGATATCAATGGCCCCGGCCACGATGATCCCCATGCTCTTCTCAAGGTCTCCCTCCCTGAATATCACCCTGTCCTGTTTGGCCTTTACCGCCTTGATGGACCGGGCCAGGGTGCAGATCTGTTCCCAGGAGAATTCGTTTGCCCATTTGGTTCGTTCAAGGAGTTCTGCATAGCAGAGGCTTTTGTCCTTTTCCCGGCCGCTACCGGTTACCTGGTATCTCTTTTTCATGGCACAGTTTCCTCCGCTGTTCTTCTGTCCAGTCGATGCGGTTCATCAGGCCGTGGACGATCTTCACATCCCGGGGTTCCAGCAGAGCCCTGGCAAAGATCCGCCGGAAGGTCCTTAAAATGTGGTCCGGGTTGTGGGGATTGAGAAAATCGATGCGCAACAGGGTCTTTTCCATGTGGGCGTACATCTGTTCCAGTTCCCTGATTTCTGCCAGCCGGTTTGAACCGGTCTCTGGGGAGGGGGTGCTGCCAAGGGCCTTTGAAATTTCATACAGGCAGATGCCAAGGGAGT
>DATFJZ010000237.1:0-8196 GCA_035268945.1 Desulfobacteraceae bacterium
CACCGGCGGGAACCTGGATGAACAGATCAACAAGGAAACCAAATGAACAGACAACCACTTCGTATCACCTGTGCCGGACTCCTCTTGTTTTTCACCCTTTTGCTCACCACAGCCCCCTGCCAGGACAACAAAAAAAACGACCCGGTTTCCAAGCCTGCGGCCATGCCGGAAACGGTCTCCTTTGGTCCCGGGGAAAGGGCCACCTGCGCCCGGATCATCCGATCCCTTGAATCCTACCACTATTCGGAAAAACAACTGGATGATTTTCTCTCGTCGGTTATTTTTCAGCACTACATTGAACAGCTTGACCCGTCAAAACGCCTGTTCACCCAGCAGGATCTCGATGAGTTTAAGACCTTCCAATACACCCTTGATACGACCCTTAAAAAGGGAGATCTCTCACCTGGCTATGTTATTTTCAATCGATACCTGAAACGATCGTTTCAGCGGTTGACATGGCTCCAGGACCACCTGGACAACTGGGAAACGCACCTGAATTTTTCCAAGGACCAATCCATCGATCTCAACCGTGAAGAGCAGCCGTGGCCGGACAGTGAAGAGAAGCTTGCTTCCCTGTGGCACAAAGAGCTGAAAAACAGCCTGCTCACACTTAAACTCGACGAGGAGACCTCTGGGGAAGACATCACAAAAAGCCTTGAGCGGCGGTATGCAGCCAGACTCAACCGTCTCTCCCAGACCGACTCCAAGGACGCTTTCAGGACCTATATCAACGCAGTGACCACCTGTTTTGATCCCCACACCCAGTACTTTCCCCCCAGGGCCTCAGAGGACTTTGATATCCAGATGAGCCTCTCCCTGGAAGGAATCGGTGCCGTGCTTCAAAGTGAGTTTGAATACACAAAAGTTGTCAGGCTCATCCCTGCCGGTCCTGCTGACAAATCCGAAGTTCTCATGCCAGGGGACAAGATCATTGGGGTGGGACAGACCGGCAAGGGAAAAATCCAGGATGTTGTGGGGTGGCGGATCGATGAAGTGGTCAAACTTATCCGGGGCCCCAAGGATACAATTGTGAGGCTTTCCATCATTCCGGCAGAGAAAACAGGCATGCACAACGCCAAGACAGTGAGCATCAAACGGGACAAGGTAAAACTCGAAGAACAGGCGGCCAAGAAAAGCATTGTCACCGTCAAACGCAGCAACAAGGCCTACAAAATAGGCATCATCGATATCCCGACCTTTTATCTCGATTTCCAGGCCCTCCAGGCGGGCCAGAAAGACTACAAGAGTACCACAAGGGATGTCCGAACCCTTATCCGGGAACTGAAACGGGAAGGAATCGACGGCCTCATCGTTGATGTGCGGGACAACGGCGGCGGATCCCTCCAGGAGGTGAACCTCCTTGCCGGTCTGTTCATCGAGTCGGGCCCGACGGTGCAGATAAGGGACCGCAGCGGCTACATAACCCGGCTGAAAGACCCGGACCCGGATATTGTTTACAACGGCCCCCTGATCGTCATGGTCAACCGCATGAGCGCTTCGGCTTCGGAGATTTTTGCCGGTGCCGTCAAAGACTACAACCGGGGAGTCGTTGTGGGGGCAAACACCTTTGGCAAGGGAACCGTCCAGGGGCTCCAGCCCATTTCCCAGGGCCAGCTCAAGCTGACCAGCGCCAAGTTTTACCGGGTGTCAGGAAAAAGCACCCAGAATTCGGGGGTGATGCCCGACCTTGAATACCCCCGCATCTACAACAACAAGGAGATAGGGGAGGATTCCCTTAAAGGAGCCCTGCCCTGGGACAAGACAAAACCGGCCCGCTTCAACGCCTATGCCGACCTCTCACCTGTGTTTTCAGAATTGAGAAGCCGACATGCCCGGCGGAAACAAAAGAATCCGGATTTAAGGTACCTTACCGAAAAATTCCAGCTGACCGATGACCTTCACTCCATGAAGCACTGGTCATTGAACGAAACAAAACGTAGAAAACAGAAGCGTGATATCGAAAAACGGGAGCTTGCCCTGGAAAACAAGAGAAGGAAGGCCAGGGACCTTCCCCCCATCACAAGCCTCCACGATCTTTCCGACACCGGAGAGGAAAAAGAACGCCCGGATTTTCTCCTCAAAGAGACCGAACGGGTCATGGCTGATTTCGTTGAAACCGCAGACAGCAGAGGGATTCACTGGTAAGGGCCATGGAAAAAATAAAATTCCCCATAAGTCTTGTCTTTTTGCCCGTCTTCTTCGTTGCATCAATGGGCACATATTTCAATATGCTCCCATTAATGCGCCTTGAAGACGAACAAAAATCCTAACTCCTATTGGTGTATTTTAAAATTTCCATGGCCCTAACCTGACGTAAACGTTGCCGGCGCCATGCTGCGGGCCGTCAATTTTGGCCGGAGCTATGATCCACCCCGTTCCTGACATGCAGAGGCAATGACATTGAAACCTGTAAAAAAAACCACCGCTTTCATCGTTCTGCTGCTGGCGCTTCTGGTGCTGTTCGTGTCCACGCCCTGGCTTCTAAACCTCGATGCTGTCAAACACCACGTCACCCAACGGCTCTTTCCCCATGCAGAGATCCGGTTCAGCCGGATCGCCATTTCTCTTTTACCAACCCCGGCGGCATCACTGGAGAATTTTTCCACGGTGCTGCCCAATGGCAAAGAGCTGACAATCCAGAGGGCAACGGTTTACCCAGACCTTTCGGTTCTGATGAGCAAGGGCAGTGTCACCGTACAAAAAATCGCCCTGGAAGGGGTGGCCCTGGAAGCCTCTGCCACCCTGCCCCCGATGTTTCCCTCTCCGCTGTTTGACTTCCTTCCCCCTTCCCAGGAGCTGTTTACCCTTGATGTAAAAGGGTTCAGCAACGATATTGTTCAGAACATCAACGGTTCGTTTACGGTATCACCGGCAGAAAAAAAGATTTCAGGGCGCATCACCGGTAATAAAACAACCATCGAGGTTCCAAAGACTCCCGGTTCCCACCTGTTGGACACGATAAACGCCCTCTCTGTCAACGGGTTCCACAGTCGGTTCACCTACATTGATTCCGGTAAACTCACCTTTGAGGCAACGGCCAAGTCCCTTGACGTAACAGCAGAGAACAGAAAACAACTTGCCGGCAGCAAGGTTTCCGCCTCCATTTCCGTGACCAAAGAGAAGATGTCGGCAGACTTTGCCATGGCGGCTTCGGATATGAACATCTCCGTTACTTTTCTCCAGAAGGGAAAATCAGCCTCGCTGACCTTCCAGGGAAAAAATATCCTTGTCAGAGAAGCCCAAAAAACCGCCGAGGGTTTGTTCCCGGGAAATGGCATCTGCAGGAAGATATTCAACATCATTTCCCGGGGTAACATCGCCACCCTCTCCGTTGCCTTTTCACGAGAAACCCCACAAAGGCTGTTCAACAAAAACACCATGAACATCCGTGGCAGTGTTGACCAGGCAAGGGTCAATATCCCCGGAACCGCCCTTTTTGCCACGAACCTCGCCGGCGATGTAAGGGTGGAAAACGGCACCCTGTCCACCGACGTTTTCCAGGGCAAGATCGAGCATTCACGGATACGAAAAGGAAATCTCTCCGTGGATCTACTGGCGGACTCCCACGACTTCAACGGGCGATTCACCCTTCTGGCAGACCTTGAATTTCTTCCCCCGGTTTTAAAGGAACTGCTGCCTGATACCCGCCTTGCCAGGGAACTTGACCGCTGCCGGGATATCACCGGAGAAGCAGAGGCCCAGCTTGTCCTTGGCAGCACCCAAAACCGGGTATCCGTTTCCGTAAACGCCTCCAGCATCGCCCTCAGGGGCAGATACCAGCGGCTCCCCGGCGAGATCTCTGTAACCAAAGGCTCTTTTGCCTTTCACCGGAACCGGGTCTCCATTGACAAGATCCGGGGACATATCGGCGGTACCCTTTTCCAGGATCTATCGGGTTCCATCCTCCTGGACAAGAATTACCCACTCACCGTCCAGTGCAACGAGGCCCGTTCGGACATGGCATCTCTTTTTCCATGGCTGTCAAGCTTTGCTGCCGTAAAAAGGACCATGGCGCCTGTGGACCTGGTAAAGGGGGAACTCTTGTTTGACACCATCCGTGTCAACGGCCCCCTGGCCAGGCCCGGCAAGCTTCGGTACAAAATCAAGGGAAGGTGCCGGGACGTTTTTCTCGGAAAAGCAGATAAGGCTTTCGAACTGGCATCTTTGTCGTGCCGGTTCCAGGCATCGGAAAAACGTGCCGATCTTTCCCGCATCCGCTGTGATGTGGCAAAAACAGACCTGCTGGCGCTTTTTGCAGACGTCCCTTTCATCAACACCATTGCCGCCCCGTTTTCCGTTACCAGTGGCGTTTGCCGCCTGGGCAGCCAGTCCTCCTTTGAAGGAGACCTCGCCTTTCCCGAGGGCCCGGATCTTTTCATCGCCGTTGCCGGAGGTTTTGACGGCCTCACCCTGAAAAAGCTCAGGATCAGGAAAAAACGAGGAGAAAAGGAGCTTGTTGTGGTGAAAACCGATGAAGGGGAAGGACGATACGGGTTTTCAGCCCAGGGAGAGATTGACACCCGAACCCTTAAAAAAATGATCAAACGCTCCTCCCCCCTCCATGAAACCATGGAAGCCGTCACCGGGAGCCGCAACCATGTTATTACATGCCGCCCAGACAAAGGGGTGGTTGTTTCCACCGATGTCATCGAACTCGACGGAATCATGAAAACCCTGGCGAAGGGAAAAAATCGTTTTGCCTTCGATTCCCGGTGGTTTGAGCAGAACCTCCCTGAATTCACGCTGAAGACCCGGCGTCTCAACTATGGAGAGATGAATTTCACTCCGTTTTCAAGCAGAATAAAACTCACCGAAAACGGCTTTGCAGTTGACGACTGCCAAACCACCCTCTGCACCGTGGACCTGGCCGGCTCCATGAAAAACACCAGGGGGTCCATGGCAATACAGATCGACCTTGGGGCTGAAAACCGGGATCTTGCCGAAGCCATTGCCTGTTTTTTTGACCGGCAGGGACTGATCCAGGGGACCTACTCCCTTTCCGGTTCCCTGGCAGCCAGGGGCGATATGGAGAGTATCAGCCGGCAATTCAAGGGCAAGGTAAAATTTTCATCGGACAACGGCCGGATTTACAGACTCACCCTCCTGTCCAGGATTCTTTCGGTTATCAATCTGTCGAAGCTGTTCAAGGGAAAACTACCCGATATCATCCAGAACGGATTTGGCTACACTTCCATTGACATCCATGCCAGGGTTGAACAGGACAAGATCGTTATTGAAGAGGGTGTTGTCAATGGAACGGACATGACCTTTATCCTCACCGGCGAATACACCATCGCAACGGAGAAGATGGACCTGGTCTGCCTGGTCGCCCCGTTCAAATCCGGGGACATGCTGGTCGAAAAAATTCCTCTCCTCGGCTCCATCCTCAACGACCGGCTGGTCTCCTTTCCCCTGGGCATCAGCGGAACCCTCCAGGACCCGAAGGTGACAATGGTCTCTGCCCAGACCATTGGAAAAGGGCTTAAAAGCACCATGATGCGAATTTTAAAAACCCCTTTTAATATCATGGAAAAACTGCCATTATAGGGGAGCAGAACAGAAATTCAGACATGAATGACAACCAGATTTATCAACGGAGAATGTTTACATGTATGTCATCTCTTTTTACGTGCCGGAAACCCACCTGCAAGGGGTCAAACAGGCCCTTTTTGACAGGGGTGCTGGAAAAATCGGCCATTACGATTCCTGTGCATGGCAGACAAAAGGTCGGGGACAATTCAGACCCCTGGACGGCAGCTCCCCGTTTTCAGGGAAACAGGACCGGATCAGCCAGGTTGACGAGTACAAGGTCGAGATGGTGTGCAGCGATGACGTCATTGCCCATGTGATCAAGGCGCTGCACAGGTCACACCCCTATGAACAACCGGCATACCATGTTATCAAGACGGCCTTTCCTGCCCATTCAGGTGATTGCAATGACCCCGTTTAATCCGGAAACCGTCTTTGAAAAAAAAAGCCCGGTGAACTATTCAGCCCTTGGGGCAAAGGGGCAGCTGAAAATCGGAGCCGTCCTCAACCTGCTCCAGGACACCGCCGCAGAGCACGCCTCCCTTCTGGGTATTTCCGGATTTGACCTTGCCGTAAAGGGACTTGCCTGGGTAATCGCAAAATACAGAATCGATCTTTTTTCCACTCCATCCTGGCTGGAAGAGCTCACCATAGCCACATGGCGATCTCCATGGAAGAACCTCTATGACCTGAGGGATTTTCAGGTGACCGGCCAAAACAGGGAAAGCATTGTCACAGCCACGGCGGGCTGGGTCATGGTCAAAAAATCAAACAACCGCCCTGTGCGGTTGAACCGCCACCTTGCCCCGGATCTGATGACACCCTGTGATCACGAAGGAACGCGAGGGGATCCGTTCCATGACATTGAAAAGATCGAAACAACCCATGTGCAGCTTCCCTTTAAAATCCGGATGGAAGATCTTGACCTGAACCGGCATGTGAACAATACCGTGTATGTGGGATGGGCCCTGGAAACGGTGACAGAAGAGATTCTGGAAAATTTCCGGCCATGCAGGATCGATGTGGTGTTCCACAAAGCGGCCTTTTACGGAGACGGGGTGTTGTCGAAAACCGAAATCAGAAAAGAGAAAAACGCGTTTCTCACCCTGCACGCCATCCGGCTTGGGCAGAGTGACAAAGAGCTGGCAACCATCAACATCACCTGGACACCATTCTAAAACAACCGGATTGAGATCTACGATCTAAAGGCACACTATCATGGACAACCCAGACACAGCAAGGGCCTGCCAGGCATGCATAAAATTCCTTGCCCAGAGGCCAAGGAGCGTCAAAGAGACAAAAAAACACCTTGCCAATAAAGGGTTCGAAGATTCGACTGTTGCTGCCGCCATTGACCAGCTGCAGCAGGACAACCTGCTCAATGATCGGGAGTTCGCCGACCTCTTTGTTGAAAACCGTGAAACCCATCGCCCCCGCTCAAAATTTGCCTTACGGTATGAACTCAGGCAGAAGGGAATCGAGGATGGTGTCATTGAAGAGGTGCTGTCAGAGATTGATGAAAACAGGTCTGCACAGGCAGCCGTGGCACCCATGCTGAATCTCTGGAAAACCCTGGAACAGGAAAAATTCAAAAAAAAAGTCCTGAACCGGCTGAAAAACCGGGGATTCAACTATGAAATATCCATGTCAACCTATGATCACTGCTGCAGAAAAATTCAGGAATCGGGAGAAGAGGAAAATGATGATTAAGTTTTTTACGGCCGGCGGCACCATTGACAAGATCTATTTCGATGCCATGAGCACCTACCAGATCGGGGCACCGAAAATCGATGAAATCCTTGAAGAGGCCAGGGTAAACTTTGACTATGAAGTGACCTCACTGGTCAAAAAAGACTCCCTGGACCTGGATGACCAGGATCGAAAAACCATCCTCGATGCCGTGGCTGCCGAACCGTGCCAGAGGATCATCATCACCCATGGCACTGACACCATGGTTGAAACGGCCCAAACCCTCAAAAAGGCCAGGGATAAAACCATCGTGCTCACCGGTGCCATGGAGCCGGCCTGCTTTAAATCCAGCGATGCAGGCTTTAACCTCGGCCTTGCAGCCGGTGCTGTGCAGGCCCTTGCCCATGGGGTGTATATTGCCATCAACGGCAGAATTTTCAATCCCGACAATGCCCGAAAGAACCGGGAACTGAAAATGTTTGAATCGATTGAAGACTCCCCATTGTGAAAAAAAATTCACACATTTCTATTACATTTTCTTCACACTGAGTCATATTAACGACGACGTCACCTGTCAATCAACCGACAATAAACCGACAATAAACCGTTTTTCACCATCCCCCATGGTGTCCTTCTAGTTAGGCAAAACATGTTATATCTGGCTTCATTCCATGGACTGCTCTCTGCTCTTTGATTGATACTTAGGGCCGCTAAATTATTTTACCACAAAGAGCACAGCACCAGGGAAAGGCATCTTGGAGCTCTTTGTGGTTTTACTGTCAGTGACCCGTACCTGTTTTCACTCATGGTGATAGTATCGTTTGACTATGGGCTGTTGACTATAGTTTTACCGGACAGAGTAAAACCCTGGTATACATCTTGCGTAAGTTATACAAGTTAGAAACGTACGGGAGGATCTTTACGGCCTGATGTTCATGAATCCATGGAAGTAATTTACGAAGACACTGCAACGAATAA